>CAXTDG010000308.1:0-6042 GCA_964242675.1 uncultured Chitinophagaceae bacterium | reverse complement strand
AGGAAGCGGCATTGTGGCAAACGGACAGTTGATCTTAGGCTATGATGGATTTCCCGGGGAACTTGGCCATACCATCATCATCCCCGATGGGCGCTATCACCCCGGCACTGGAGCACATGGTTCGCTGGAAACGTACGCTTCGGCCACGGGTATTCGCCGCACCGCTATAGAAATGCTGCAGCAGAGTGATAAGCCCTCTCTGCTACGATCTATACCAGAAGATAAACTGGAAAGTAAAGATGTGTACGACTGCGCCATGCAGGATGATGAAATAGCTAAGGAAGTATTTGCTTACACGGGTAAAATACTAGGCATGTCGCTGGCCAACTTTGTAATGTTTTCGTCGCCAGAGGCAATTGTGCTGTTTGGTGGCCCCACCCGTGCCGGCAACCTAATTCTGGAACCAGTACAGCAACACATGGAAGCTAACCTGCTTCCTATTTTCCGTAATAAAGTGAAGCTGCTGTTCAGCTTATTAAGAGAAAGCGATGCGGCTATATTGGGTGCTAGTGCATTGGTTTGGGAGCAGAAGTAGAAGCAATTATTGATGATCTAATAAAGAAAGGTATCGCTTGTTGCGATGCCTTTCTTGCTTTTACATTCTTTCTTCTTCGCTTCAGTAAAAGCTCAATAGATAGATAATTGTCGAATGGTGCCATCGCCACAAAAGCTCAATGCGTATTCAAAAGCTGGGCTCAAAAAGAAAACGGTAAAAGAATGCCACCAGTGATGCGAAACCCAGCAATGCTACAACCGCAACTCAACTTTTACCATCCAATAAAAGAAAAGCCGAAGCAAGATGCTTCGGCTTTTGCATAAAGAAATAATAGCGTTTAGTTATTCTGTGCTGTAGCAGGCGTAGGTACTTCAAAACCCCAGTTGCGGCCTTTTTCGGTAGCAGGTACGCCTTCGGTGAGCCACTTAGGGGCGGGGGCACCTTTTAGTTGCCAGTCGAAATATTGCTGCTCCCGAATCTGGATGTCTTTGCGGTTTTTGCGTTCTACCAGGTTGTGAGCTTCGCCATTGTAGTTGAGCAGCCAAACCGGCTTGCCGAGGCGACGCATAGCTGTGAACAACTCAATACCTTGGTACCAAGGCACGGCACCATCGGCATCGTTGCTCATAATTACCAGAGGGGTTTTTACTTTCTTCAAATTAAACAGCGGACTGTTTTTAATATACAGTTCCGGTTTATCAAAGAAGGACGCACCAATACGGCTTTGGCCATGCTCGTACTGCATTTGCCGATTGGCGCCACTTTCCCAGCGGATGCCACCATAGGCACTGGTCATGTTGGCAACGGGTGCACCGGCCCAGGCAGCTTTAAACAATGACGTTTCGGTAATGAGAATTGCTGTTTGATAACCACCCCAGCTTTGGCCCTGCAAGCCCAACTTGGTAGTATCAATAAATCCTTTACTGGCTACATAGCGAACACCGCTTACGATATAGTTATACGCATCCTGACCGGGCTGGCCAGTTTGGTAATGAATATCGGGTGCCAGTACGCAATAGCCACGGCTTACAAAAAACGGAATATTGAGGCGGCTGGGTGTTGGTGAAGGAGCTTGGTAAGAGTATAGCCCATCACTCAGGCGTTCGTAGAAATAAGAGATCAACGGATATTTTTTTTTCGGGTCGAAATCTTCCGGTTTGTACAAAATACCCTGCGTCATTTTGCCATCATAAGCTTTCCAGCTAATCAGTTCAGCAGTCATCCAATTATACCCTTTTTGCTGTGGATTGGGTTCGTATAGCGTAGTACCAATTGCATCAGGATTTTGAAAAGCCGCCAGTTCTTTCGACATGTCGGTCAGCACTTTGATATCTGGCGTTTGAGAAGCCGTTTGGGTGCTATAAATCAGTACATCAGCATTTTTAGCTTTGGTAAAATTGGCTACCGAAAGCGGGTAGGTTAATTGCCCCTGCGGAATAGTAAAAGTTTTTGATGGATCGAACAGCACCATCCCATCTGTTTTATTTACCGTATTAAAAGCGGTCAGGAGAATCTTTTCATTCTTTTTAATTGCCTCGCCTTGTGCCTGCTGGCGAAAGGTTCTTCCTTCCCTTTCCCAAGGCTGATAATCAAACCGGATTTTTTGCTGGCGACCTACACCAGCAGTCAGGCAAATGGGCGCTTTGCTGCTATCGGGGTCTACTTTCCAAAGGTCGTAGCGATCCCGGATAATTACGGCATCATCATCTTCGTACCAGCCAGCCGTACCGTAGGGGTTGGGATCGGATGGCACATCATTTTCCTCATCGTACAGCGGCACTTTTATACCGGATGTAATGTTGTGAATTTTCCCATTATGCCAACTGAAATAGTTCCGCTTCAGGTCATCATACCAAACAATGTATTTGCCGCCCCGGCTGATGGATACATTGCCGCTAAGGCCTTTTACAATAAGGGTTGTTTTTCCATTCTCAGGGTTGATGACATACACATCCGAAAGGGTGTTTCCCGTCCATTGGCTGGCAATGCGGTACTCCCGATTATCTACCCCCATGAAGATTTCGCCATCGCCTTCATTACCGGTTTCTACCCGTTCCAGGTTTTTGTTGCCCAGTTGTAGCAGCTTTTTACTTTCAAAATTATAGATGGCATCGTAGCTGCGTTTCAGGCTACGGTCAAGACCTTTTAGCTGCACGGTTTGTAGATAGTCGTCTTTATAGTTCCAAATATCAACGCTCACCTTTTCAAAGTCAGGTGTTATGGTATCTTTTACAGGTGTCCAGGGTGCAGTGCCAAACAACAAGCGCTTGCCGCTTTTGCTAAATGTAAGGGTGCCATTTTCGCTAACGGCCCAGCCTTTCATCATCATGCTGGCATCAAGCCCAACCAGCAGTGTAGCGCTATCCATGCCTCCTTTGTAGTACCACAGTTTGTAAATTTTGCGAAGCGATTTGATGGTGCTATCCCGTTCAGCAACAAAAGCAAGTTGCTTACCGTCTTCGTCCATAGCAAAATTCTTGGCATCGTTCAAGCCCCGCATAATGGTATCGGCCCGCCAGTTCTGTAAGTCAATCAACAACACAGTGGCTTTACTCAGGCTATCACCGGCACGTTTGGTGGTTTGCAGCCACAGCTTTTTGCCATTTTTACTAAAGCCGTAGGCACTTACCTGCCGGTAGCTGCGTTTGCCACCAGTAGTCAGGCTACGAAGCACAAGTTCCGTGCCTTCTGCCGCACCACCTGGTCCAGCGGTTTCTTCATCTGCATCCAAGGTGTAGTCAACTTTTTTACCTTGTTCACTTTCCACCAGGTACTTCTGCATTACTTTTTCCGGGAAACGGCCCAATACAGCCCGCAGGCTGTCAATCACCTTAACGGCACTATCCAGTTGAGGGTCGCTCTGTCGGGCATTTGCACCGCTTGGTCTGCGACGACCTCCACCACTCGTATCACCAGTAGCCCTTTCCATACTATAGGCTAACCAGCTACCCGCTTTCTCCGGCGTATTGAAACTTTTTACACGAGCAATTTTTACCAGCGTATCAGCAGCTAAATCCAAAATACCTAGTGAATCTTTAGGCATTTCGTCGGGCCGCTTTTTCTGGATGCGGGCCGTACGGGTTTGCTGATACAGCGGTTTGATTTTGAAAATGCAGTAGCGGCTATCTTCCGTTAGCGTAGCATTGTAGCCACGTGGAATACTGTGTTGACGGGTACCAGCGGCGTCGCTTACCACCAGTCGGCCATCGCCCTCTTGCGGATTTACGGTATAAGCTACCCAATGGCCATCGTTGCTAATGAGCCGTTCGTTAATGGCCTCCCAACCGTCGTACACCGTATGGTCGAGGGGCTTTTTACTTTGAGCGGAAAGAAATAGAGAAAAGAGACAGCTTACAGAAAGTAAGGCTATACGCATGGTAGATTGGTTTGCTGAAAAATAGATGCGGAAGTTATGAAATGCTGCGACAAAGGCATCTTGACCTTAACGGTTTTTAACCAAAAGCAATTGGCACACAACAACTGCTTAGCTTTAATCGCCATTTGTATTATGAAAAAACTACTACCACTCCTTTTCTGCTGCGGGTTAATTGCCTGCCATACAACCAATACATCGCTTCTTTCCAATTATCTAAACACCAGCAATCTTCCTGCTCAGTCGTTTACCATAAATCCGAATGTAGACACAACACTAATGAGCGCTGGTGGTGTACGCATTGCTATTGCTAAAGGAACTTTTTCGTCTGACCAGCCAGTGGCGATTGAATGGAAAGAAGCACTGGATTTTCAAAGTATTCTTACAGCGGGCTTGACTACCCAAAATGGTAAAAACATTTTGCGTAGTGGTGGTATGTTTTATTTTAATACTAAAGAAAAACTAGCGATTCAAAAACCGATTGGTATTGACGTGCCTACAGAAACAATTGCCAGTGGCATGCAGTTGTACAAAGGCGATTCGAGTGATGGAAAGTTGGACTGGAAAGAACCGAAGCCGATTGAGAATGTAAGAGCCTTTGGAGAAAATGCAGCAGGAAAAGCTTTGTTTGAAAACAACTGTGCTTCGTGCCATCGGATTGATAATGATTTGACTGGACCTGCTTTGGCAGGTTATAAAAAACGAGGGCCATGGATGGATAAGCAGAAGCTGTACGAGTGGACCCGTAATCCTACTGGATTTATGGCAACAGACAAATACACGCAATGTTTGAAATGTAGATATAGTTCCATAATGCAGGGCATTAGATTGTCTGATAAAGCATTGGACTCGCTTTACAAGTACATTGACGATACACAAAACAAACAGGTTTCTTTTTCAGAAACAGCAGCAAGTTCAAATTGCGATACCTGTATTTTCTATCGTTCTATCTATAACAGCCTTTTAAAAAAGCGGGATAGCCTGCAAGCCAATAACAACAACACAATCGATATAGAATACAACCTTCCCCCTAAAATAACTCCATCTGTCGGTGTTGAGTTTTTAGAAAGAAAATCCGATTACTACCGTTTAACTATTGATGCTACCGGCTGGTATAATGTAGACGCTTTGTTAGAAATGAGCGGAACAGTAAAAAGTAAGCTAGTAGTAAAGCTACAAGGAGCAAGTTCAGACAAACAGGAAATTTATCTTGCCATTCCTTCGGTAAAAGTTGTTGGACAAGGAGGATACCTGGGAAACAGTTCCGATATTGGCTTTGCGTATTCGGATGGCAGCATTCCTTTACCGCAACAGCAAAAAGCTTTTGTATTTGCTATAGGAGAACAGAAAGGCAAATTTTTTTATTCCAGAAAAGATTTCATTACCAGCACGAATCAAACTATTTACTTGACTGCGCAGGAATTTTCTAAAAAACAGTTTGATTTGAAAATACTGGAACTACAGCAAAACGGTTTATCAACAATAGCTGATACTACTTTTCGGTTTAGTAATCTTAAATCTGTTGATGAAAAACTGGATAAAATAATGAATGAAAAACTGAAAGATTGTGGATGCACTGATGGTTTATCTCGTGATTCAATTACTTCTAAGTAATAACTTGTCTACCTATACATCACATTCATCGGCAAATTGACACCTAGCAACGGTAGCGGAATAGTAACTTCTTTTGAACTATAAGCATCCGCTTCCCACTCACCATTTTCATTTTTAGAATGAACAGTTACATAAGGCGTTTCAGGATCAATAATGAGATAGTATTTGAGCGAAGGAATTTTGATGTAATCCAGGTATTTATCAACAATATCTCGGGTACGGGAAGTTTTGGAAAGAATTTCTACGAGGAGTTTGAGATTGCTTTTTATATAAGAACCAGTTTCCGCTTCTCTTGTTATCAGCCAATCAGGATAGTAAAATCGTTTTTCGTTTGGAATGGCAACTTTGATACTTTGACTGTAAATATTGAATCCGCTTTCCATTAGTTTGAAATAGAAAAAAGCGGTTAGTGCCATTGCAATCCTATTATTAATATCTTTTTCTCCCGGCATTTCAATTAATTGTCCATTGATATATTCATGACGCAATTCGGAAGTCTCCTCAAATTTTAAGTACTCTTCCACGCTCATCAATTGTTGCTGAATAACAGTCATAATGC
>CAXTDG010000307.1:0-6061 GCA_964242675.1 uncultured Chitinophagaceae bacterium | reverse complement strand
GCGATCCATTCTACCGGTTCAAAATTATCCGGATTCATTAAGGCAAATAACTTTTGCAAACCATCTTCATAAGCCGGGTGCTTTGCCACATCTAAAGATGGCCCTGCAAATTCTGTTTTGATGCCGCCGGGTGCAATGGTTTTAATTTGGATGTTGTGCAGACCCAATTCAAAAGATAAACTTTCGCTCCAGCCTTCCAAAGCCCATTTGGTAGCATGGTACAACGAATCTAACGGAAAGGTGAGCAATCCGCCGATGGAAGTGGTGGTCAAAAACAAGCCGCCTTTATTTTCTCTAAAATGAGGGATAAATGCTTTTGTAACCCTTATTACGCCCAGCAGGTTGGTATTGATCTGCCGAATGATCTGATCATCGGTTATGGCCTCCAACGCACCTACTAGTCCGTAGCCTGCGTTGTTCAGCACCACATCAATGGTGTGCTCCGTAGTGGCTTTATGTACGATTTCTTGAATTTGTTCCAGGTTGGTAACGTCCAGCTTTAAAACGGTTACATTTTCCAGGTTGGTCAATTCTGTTTCCTTATCTGGGTTTCGCATGGTGGCAATCACCTTCCAGCCTTTTGATTGAAATAATTTGGCGGTAGCTTTTCCCAGCCCCGATGAGGCACCAGTAATAAAAATAGTTTTTGACATTTTGTGTTGTTTTAATTGTACCACACAAAAGTGGCTACAAGCAGCCCGCCGCATGTTGCCATACTGCAGAACGTTGTAGCCTAAATGACGGAGAGATATTTTACCGGTGCTGTAGCCTTTATCAACGCAGCACCGTTACTTTTAGAAAAGCTGCATCAACAATGGTTTGGCCTGGCGAAGTGCTTTTGTTCTGGCTTTGAAATAATGCTGTCAATTCCTCCTGTAGTTGCGAAGCTTTGCCTGCTTTTTCAGCTGCCTCAAAAGCATTCATGGTAGGGCCGTAATAGTTTTTAAATTCCTCCACATATTGAGCTTCGGAGTATGGTGCATTAAAGGCCCAGGGTTCTTTGCTAAAAGAAATATTTTCAGCCGGTATACCGGTAGCTCCAAATCGCTCTATCACATTTTGTTCTACGCCCCACAGCATGGGGCTTATAAAGCCTTCCGGCGGCGGAGGTGTATAGGCGGAACTAATTTTTAATATCTGTGCTACCAGCGTAGGGTCGCCCGGTATCCAGTTGCCCATAATAATTCTGCCACCGGGTTTGGTGACCCGCACCATTTCTTTAGCTACCTCAAATGGCTTAGGTGCAAACATGGCCCCGAAGATGCTAAGCGTCAGATCAAATTCTGTATCTGGAAGTTGGTCTAAACTACAGGCATCGCCTTCGCTAAAAGTGATATTGGTAAGGCCTTCCTGTTCTACTCTTTTATTACCCGCTGCTACCAGGTTGCTGGCAATATCTACGCCTTGCACAGTGGCAGCCAGCCTTGCCAGCGGAATAGCCGTAGTGCCGTCACCACAGCCCAGGTCAAGCACTTTCATACTTTTCGTTACGCCCAGGCTTGCTACAAAGTTTTCGCCAGTGGTACGCATGGTAGAAGCGAGGCGTGTAAAGTCGCCTTTTTCCCATAAAGCTTTATTCGGATTCATTGTAAATTTTTGTGGTTTACAAATTAACTACAGTACGTAAAAATTCTTTGCGTACCGCTGAGTAAATGCGGCGTACGAATAAGTATCCAAACTTTTTGGAAGCCAGATAGTAATTCTTAATTCTGGTAGTTGAACAGGTAGAAAAGCTGTTTGAAAGAAACGCCTGCATTAGTACAGAGTGGAGCTATGAAACAGACAGCCTGCAACTGCTTTCGGCACAGTTGAACCTGAGCACTCATGCAGGAGAAGGAATGATGCAACAGCGAAGCTTATTAACCAAAGAAAGCGTTGCGAAAGAGCAGTGCCCGCTAGCCAACAATCAGCTACCTCCGCTTACCAACATCTGGCGGATGTAAATATTGCTTGAAGAATTGATACAGCTTAGTCAAAGACTCACTGGTTTCGGGAATGGCGTGGCCCGTGCCGTAGTTAGCAATTGTAGTAGTGGGAACACCCAGCGAATCCAACTTCGTTTTGAGATGTTTTATCTGATCCTGATAATACAGTTCATCATTGGTATTGTAAAAAAACAGAACCGGTGCCGTAGCGGCAGACTGAACCAGGTAAGCTGCTCCCATCGTTTGCCACAAATCATAATTTTTTTCTAATGGTCCCCATGCCCATGGGCAATGGATTTCCAGGTTTGCATCGCCATCTCCTGAAGCGGCGTAAATTTGTGTGTAATCAAATACGCCAGGGCCAAGGGCAGCAGCCTGCACATCATCCCGTACACCAATATGCAGTCCTGCATTCTCAAAGCGTTCAACCTTACGATCACCAATGGCAAACGACCCTGCTGTAGCGCCCCGGGAAAAACCAAATATGCCAATCTTTCCCGATAGGCCTAAGCTACTACTCATAGCCCGCAGTGTACGAATAGCAGACTTTACTTTTTGGGCAGCATCCGGGTTGGTTTCGTAAGATTTATAAGTGTCTTCTTGCCCATTCACCGGTTTTCCTTTTCCCCATTGGCAATACTTCGGATGATCTGCAATGGCCCAGGCAATACCATTGGCAGGTGCTCCTTCCAAAAACGAATCGTTGAAACCAGCCAGTGTATATTTAAGCAGCAACCGTTGGTCTTTGCCAGCGGTTGTCAGCTTTTTCCTATCTGTATCGTAAGTAGCGTAGCTGTTGCTGTAGGAAAAAGATAAAACCACTGGTACGGCTACAGCAGCATTGGCCGGGTAAATAATATCCATGTGTAGCGAATCGCCTTCGGTGTATTCAACAGGCGTATTATACACGGTGGGGTCGTCTTTAAAATAAGACACATTGCGCTGAATACGATACCCTTCAAACAATACATACGACTGGTAATTGGAGCAGTTGTGAAAGCCGCAGAAACTGCCGGCAGCAATAGAATCATTTATAGCAATGATGTCTGCATTGATGTTGGGTGTAATGGTGTTGGCATTATTTGCATAATCCAGTTCAATCACCCGGTAGCCCTGAGAAAGTAACCAGACTACATCTTTCGCATTGCTGTTTCTTCCAATCTTTTTTATGTGCAAATGCTCCAGGTAAATGATGGTTGGATAATTTCCATTGTAGTCTGCAATAGGAGAGGTGGCTTCGGTAGTAGTGTAACTAATTTCACCACCCGTAGTTTTGCTGGCCCACCTGCCAGTTGTGGCCTGGCAGGTAATAGCTACAATAAGCAGCAGCACAACTATCACAACAGCTTTATACATACGATTGATGAATAGTGTATGAAATGTAAGAGGCCAAAGTAATTCATTCTACTTCACTGCTTCAATTGTTCGGTAAGATTTAGACACTAGTCAAAACTGCAAAGATTAGCACATGGCCGCCGACTTTTATTTTTTAGACAGTACGATTTACAAACCTGGGATTTTGATAGTAGTGTAATGACGTTTGTATCTCAGATACTTTCTTATTAAACTCAAAGAACGGTTGGAATACCTGGAGTAAATGTGTTTATTTGTTAGCAGTGATTTAGTTACAACTATCGTAGATATGGCTACAGGGAATGCTTACTAAACAATGACCTTTGCTGCAACATAAATAATTATAATCATGAAAATTGTAGTAACTGGTTCGTTGGGCCACATTGGCAAACCACTGGCAGAAATATTGATAAAAAATGGCAACGAAGTAATTGTTATTAGCAGTGATCCGGAAAAGCAAAAAGACATAGAAGTGATAGGTGCTACACCCGCCATTGGTTCTTTAGACGATACCCGATTTTTAATTGAGACACTTTCAGGAGCCGATGCGTTGTTTGCCATGGTGCCGCCCAATTTTGGAGAGATTGACCAGGTAGCTTATTACACACGGATTGTGAATGGCTATGCAGCAGCCGCAAAGGCTGTTGACTTGCAAAGGCTGGTGTACCTGAGCAGCTATGGTGCCGACCTGGATAGTGGCACTGGTTTTATTCTTGGTGCTCATCATGCCGAAAATATTTTGAATGCTGTGCCTGGTCTGAATGTAACGCACTTACGACCAGGGTACTTCTATTACAACCTGCTCAATTTTTCTTCTATGGCCAAGCATCATGGTTTTATTGGTGCCAACTATGGTGGCAACGACAATATGATTTTTGTAGCACCGGAAGATATTGCTGTCGTAGCGGCAGAGGCGTTGCAAAACACCGCAAATGTTAAGAGGGTGCATTATATAGTAAGCGATGAAATGACGGCCAGTGAAGCAGCAAAGATTTTAGGTACTGCCATTGATAAGCCCGGCCTGGAGTGGAAAACTTTTACAGATGAGCAAACCGCCGGGGCTATGCAGCAGCGTGGTATGCCAGAGCATATAGTGAAGAATTTTATAGAACTGGGCGCCAGCATCCACAACGGACGAATGCTGCAGGATTATTATCGACACAAAAGCGAAGCAATGATAGGCAAAATAAAGCTGGAAGTATTTGCGAAGGATGAATTTGCAGCAGTTTACCAAAAAGCATAATGAAATAAAATAAAAAGGGCAGCCTGGCTGTCCTTTTTATTTTATTTGTAGCCAGATAACTTCTACTGACACCAGGTATTTTCTCTGCCTTTTATTGTCCCCATCTTTGATGGCATAAGCAAGTAACTAATCAGACAATCGTACTACAATTGCACTGGTAGATTGAAATAAAAAGTGCTGCCTTTTCCTGGTTCACTTTCTGCCCATATTTTACCTTCATGCCGCTGAATAATTTCTCTACACAAGTAAAGCCCAATACCAAAACCGGCAATTGTTTTCATGTGGTCTCCTTGTACCCGGTAGTAGCGATCAAATAGTTTATCAATATCATTTGCGGCAATGCCCATACCCTCGTCCTGCACACTTACCTGTGCACAATTATTATTAGTTATACAAGCTACTTTAATAGTGCTTCCATTAGGTGAATACTTAACGGCATTACTGATAAGATTATTAATTACATAACCGATTTTATCCCGGTCTGCATTTACCAACGTGTATTCTACAGGCGCAAAAATTACTTTGTGGGTTGTAATAGAGGCAATGGATTCTTCCTCCGTTTCTTTTACCAGTTCTGCCATATCAAACAAGCTTTTATCTATTAGAATCTGGCTCGATTCGAGGCGGGATACATCCAGAAAACCATTAATCATAGTGGTCATTCTATCCACCTGTTTTTTGGCTTTGTCCAGCGAACTAACGGTAAAGCTATCATCCACTTTTTTTGCTTTCAACTGCAGGAGTTGTATGTACCCGTTTAAAGAAGTAATAGGCGTTTTTAGTTCATGGCTCACCATGTTTATAAAGTCGTTTTTACGCTGCTCATCTTTCTTTTGTTCGGTAATATCCTGAAGCGTTCCGCTTAACCTGATAGGCTCCTGCTGATCGTTAAACAAAGTTTTGCCTTTGGCTTTTACCGATCTGGGTACCGGGTTATCAGGATTGATGATATTATACTCAATATCATATTTACCACCGGAACTAAACTGTAGTGCGTCCGCAATCGCTTTTATAACACGTTCCCGGTCGTTTTCTGCTATTACATTTGTGGCTTTCTCTAGTGGTATTCGTTCTTCCGATGCCAATCCAAACCATGACTTCAATAGGTCATTACCGCTAAACTCACCCGTTGCCGGATTCAGGTCGAAAGTTGCCAGGCTAGCTGCATCAATAGTGAACAATAAGTCCTGTTGATTTTGCAGTAGTTTATTATAAATAGCAATATAATTATTCTGTGCCCGTTGTAATTCTTCGTTTGCACTTAGCAATTCTCTATTGATAACTGTAAGCTCTTTATTCAGATTATTAACCTGTTGGGTTGCTATTACTTCTTTCGTTACTTCTGTACATATTTGTAAAATACTGGTTACAGAGCCATCATTATTTACAATGGGCTGATAAACTATATTAAAATAGCATTCTTTTATTTTACCCTTTCGTTTTATAAGTGCTTTTTCGGCACTGCTGTAATACGCCTTGCCGGTATCAAGCACATCTGCCAGTCTTTTCAACCTTGACGGCACATCAAGACTATCGCCAC
>CAXTDG010000306.1:0-6069 GCA_964242675.1 uncultured Chitinophagaceae bacterium | reverse complement strand
GAAAAGCTGAAAAAGCCTTCTTGATACATTCGTTGTTTAACTATAGAAGAACTAAATTTTCGATTTGATGATTAAGGAAAGAAATACAAGATTCGACTGGTTGCTTTTCACATTTATAGCGGCTATTATTGTGGCACTTGTCATTTTACTGAGTTATAAATGAGGTTAAGCACTTTTTTCATACACCTTTTAATGGTTGGCTACATCGTGGTGCAACCAAAACCTGTTTTGGCTCAACCATTTAACTTTACGGTGTACAGAGAGAATGATGGGCTGCCCAGCGGCTACATTCAAAGTGTTTTTGAAGACAGCCGGGGATACCTGTGGATTTGCACCTTTGGAGGGTTGAGCAGGTTTGATGGCAGGACCTTTAAGAACTACGATATAAAAGATGGGCTGCCAGGAAATTTTTGCGATGAAATGTGTGAAGATAAACTAGGCAATCTCTGGATAGCTACCCGGCGTGGGCTATGCTACTTCGATGGTAAAAACATGACCCCCTTTTACAGTACCGATAGCCTGGCTACCTACTATTTCCGGAATTTAAAAGTAGATGCACAAAACCGGGTAACCTGCTGCCTGAATGATAGAAATGCGGAAGTAAGAGATAACAGGATTCACTTTATTGATCCTGTTTTTAAAGGTACCGGCTTGCCACCCGATCCTTGCATCATTCATGCTTTTGCTGACTGTACTATTATACTCAATAGCCATAGTGGGTTGTATGCTATTTACCCCAACAAATCATCTAAAAAAATAGAGCCTTCCGTTAATCAGAAAAGCTATCTGCACTTTGATGCATCTGAGAAAAAGGCGTTTTATTTTGCTGATGAAGAGGGCGTTTTTCATTGGCAGAATGGCGTAGTTAAAAGCCTGGCGAACCTGTCTTTTAAAAATGAAATTGTGACCGCACTATTTGTCGACGACAAAAAAAGAGTTTGGGTTTCGGTGGAAGGGAAAGGGATATGGATTATCAACGGAGCACAAATTACATTCATCGACAGAAGCGAATTACCAGGCTATTTAATACCCTCCTTTTACCAGGATAAGCGGGGCACCATGTGGGTTTGCACTTTCCGAGGTTTAGTGAAGCTGACGGATAAATTCACCACTCATTTTACCGAAAAAACCGGGCTGGATAATGAAGACATACGAAGCTCCACAACATTAGCAGACGGCAGCATTTGTATGCAAACAACCCTCATTAAAAATGGCACGGCACAATTATTGCCGGGCAATTTATCTAAGCTTTTAAACCACGATCAGTTCAACGATTATGTTGATGGTATAAAGCTAACCAGGGATAATACGTGGTGGATTTTTAGCAGGCACAGACATTTTTACGAATGGAAAAATAATGTACTGAAAGACTTACCTGAATTATATGGCAATGTCTATTCAAGGGATAACGCTTACGTAAAAGAAACCAACACACTTTGGTACGGAAAAGAAAATTTTTTATGCCAGTTAAGAGATGGCAAAATCATTAGCTGTGTAAACACATTGGCCGATCATACACCACTAAATTTTATTGCCGCAGTAGCAAAGGATTGTTATGGTAATATTTGGGTAAGTGAAAAATACAGGCTCTTGTTACTTACAGGTCAGGGCCTAATTGATTTTACTCCTAAATTGGAATTGTCTAAAAGGATATTTGCTTCTGTTGGTTGTAGCAATGCAAATGGAATTTGGATTAAAACCCAAGGACTGGGTGCCGTGCATTTTATCTTCAAAAATAATCAGTGGATAAAGGATAAAACGATCAATACCAGCAATGGACTTCCTAACAATTATATTCATGATATTAAGGTAGATGATGAACAAAATATCTGGATAGCCACCTTAAATGGCTTGTATCGATTTACGGAAAGCAAGGCTCTTCCCAATACGTATAATATCAGAAATTTTGGTGTATCAGAAGGTATTGATATACCTAACTGGAACCTGGCTTATCTGGAGAAAGATAGTCTGCAAAACATGTGGCTGGGCGTAGCGAATGGTATTTTTAAAATCAATACCCGGCAGATAAAACAATCCCTTTTACCACCATCGGTTATTATAGAAGAAGTAAATGTTCTGAACGATGTAAATGCTACTATTTCCTCTACCAATGGCTTTGAAGCAAAGGATAATAAAACGGAGTTAGCATCCGGGCAAAACGATATTGATTTTCGGTTTGATGGTATTAACCTGAACAATAATTTTATTCGGTATTCTTTTATGCTAAAGGGAAGGGATAAAACATGGCTTAGGGATCAAAAGAATAATGAAGCCATTTATTACAATCTATCTCCCGGCGACTACACCTTTATGGTAAAGGCTGTAAACGATGCAGGGCTTGAAAGTAAGTTGACTACTTACAGTTTTACCATCGTTCCGCCCTTCTGGCAAACCTGGTGGTTTAGAACCATTGTAGCGTTGTTAGCTATCTCCCTGATTTATTGGTTTATTAAAAACAGGGATGAAAAAAAGGAAAAGGAAAATTTGATGGCATTGCAAATGAGTGAATTAAAATTGACAGCCTTGCAAAGCCAGATGAATCCACACTTTATTTTTAATTCGTTAAATAGTATTCAAAATTATATTTTACAACAGAAACCAATTGACGCAGCTAGGTATCTAAGCAAGTTTAGTAGATTAATGCGGCGCATTTTAGACCACAGCTTTAATAACCTGACACCGCTGAATGAAATTGTAGAAACGCTGAAGATGTATATGGAGCTAGAAGCTTTTCGCTTCAGCAACGAATTTACCTGGGAAGTGAAAGTGGAAAATGAAGAAAGCATAAACGACGTAAAACTACCGCCATTGCTTCTTCAGCCTTATGTTGAAAATGCCATCATACATGGCCTGATGCCGAAGCAAGGTGAAAAGCGTTTGATGATACGATTGTATAAAAGCAGCAGTAATGAATTGCATTGTGTGATAGATGATAATGGCGTTGGTAGGGGGAATAAATTAGGCGACAAAGAAGGCCACATTAGCCGTGGACAAAAACTCACAACGGATATGCTGGCCACTATGAAGCAATTACTCCACACAGATGCCCAGATAAAAATAACGGATAAAACAAACGATACTGGTGAGCCCATAGGTACCACAGTAGACTTAATAATCCCCATGACAACCTGATACTATTCATCCCTAATACCCTTTTATGAAATGTATTATCACTGATGATGAACAAAACAGCAGAGAAACACTACGCTACTTATTAGCGGCTATTGCACCTGATGTAATTATCCTGGCAGAAGCTAGTAATACCGAACAGGCAAGAAGTTATATAGAGCGATTACAGCCTGATTTGTTGTTCCTGGATATTAATATGCCGGGGCAAACGGGTATTGAGTTTTTAGAGCAATATGGGCCATTAAATTGCCAGGTAATCTTTACAACAGCATACAATGATTATGCAGTGAAAGCTTTTCGCTTGAATGCCATTGACTTCTTACTAAAACCAATTGACCCCGACGAATTAGAAGTGGCTATTAACAAAGTGAAAAGTCAGCCACAGGTATTGCAACAACAGCAAATTAGTGCTGCTAAGCAAATGATTCACAGCAGTGATGATAAATCGCTACACCGGTTGGCGCTTGCTACAGCAGAAGGAATCCATTTTGTAGATATGCAGGAGATTGTGTGGCTGGAAAGCATGGGTGCTTATACGAAGTTTCATGTGGAGAAGCAGAAGCCCATTATCGTATCAAGAGTATTGAAGGAATTCGAGGAAATGCTGGTGGGGTTTCCATTCTTACGGATTCACCAGAGTAGTATTGTGAACCTGGGCCATATAAAGAAGTATGTGAAGGGAAATGGGGGCCAGTTATGGATGAGCGACGGTACCGAAATAGAAGTAAGCAGGCGAAAGAAAGATGATTTATTAGCTGCCCTGAAAATCATGACGATTTAGAGTATTTCCTGTCTTAATAGATGTTGTATAGAAACTGCACCCGGTGCAGTTTTTTTTTTATACCCTTCCCTTAGAATAAATCAGATAACCAAATATTGTCTTATTGCTGCCAGCTTTTGCAAATGGTAAAGCTGCTCTTACCGAATTACAGCTAAAAGCTGCCGAATACTAACTGGGGCAGTTTTATTTTTTATAAAGTAGCATTTTTATATCATAGAACGAATGATATAGGTAGCAGGTTAATTTTTTCTGTTTGATCTAAAAAAATCCTATTCCTCTTTAAAATATCTCCCCCGACGAGCCCTTAAATACCCCCTAATTGTCCCTGATAGGTGTAATGCTTATCGGGGATTTTTTTAAATTGAGAATAGTTGCTGGTTCCAGCAGCGGAAATTTTGCTACCGGTTGGTTACTATTATTTATTGTCTGCCATTCAGCAAAGTCTTACCTGTTTTTCCATTTATAATTTACTTTACAGTAGCATTTATCTTTATCCACCTGGTTTATGTTTTAAGAAGCACAGACATACTGCTAGATGAAATTAATACACCTCCTCTCTATCGTTTTCTTATACTGTAGTTGCATAAGTAAAGTAGCTCAGCAACAGGTTGACATTGAACATGAAGTCGGCTCAGTAGTATCCCTCTCCTTTCGGCTAAGCAGCAACGCAAAACTTTACCTCGATAGTTTTCAGCAAATAGCCACTGCCACTGGCAATAAAAGACTACTGGCTTACAACGACTTTGTAAGTAAAGCCTGGCAACTATACTACACCAATGCAACCACTGTGGAGAAGGCAAAGCTGCAATCTGCTATCCGCAATATGGCCGTGCAATCGCCTTTTGCCGATTTAAGAGCACATATTATTTTCTGGACAGGTGTAGCACATATTGTAAAGGAAAGAAAGGATGCAATTGAAGACTTGTCGCTGGTTTTGAAAGGAAAAAAGCTGCTGGAAGAAATTCACTACGAAACTTTCAGCTACGCACCAGATTATTATAAAGTGCTTTCTGATATCTATTCCTATTTCGGCGATTATGACCACGCCATTTACTACATCGAAAAACAACTGGCGCTACCGGATAACCCAATGTTCAGCTACAAAAGTTTGTATAACGATTTGGGTACGTTTTATACCCGGCTGGGTAAATATGGCAAAGCGAAACAAGTCTTTGATAAAAGCATTGCCATTTGCAGGCAACACCATTTTATAGCATTTGAGGGATTAGTGCAAAGCAACCTGGGCAATTTGGAAAGGCTGCAAGGCAACTACAAAGCGGCGCTGCCCTACCTGTACGAAAGCATCTCCAAAACAGAGGCAGACATTCCGGAAAGTGCTGCCATGAGCCGGGTCTACCTGGCCAATTGCCTGCTGCACCTCGATTCGGTAAATAGGGCAAAGGAATACCTCATCATTCCATCTTTTAAAATACCCTTTTGGTACCAGCCAGGCTACAACCTGAACTGGTTCGAAACACAGGCCATGAATTATGAACAGTCGGGAAATTTAGCCGCTGCCCTGCGGTGTAAGGATTCGCTGATTGCACTGAAAGATTCTATAAAAACGGAGCGGGACAGTAAAAACATTATTGTGCTGGAAAGCAGCCTGCAGGCCGAGCACTACATGAACGAGCGGAAGGAACTGGAAAACGACCGGTATTTGCGTAATGTCGCTATCGTCATCCTGCTGCTGCTTTCTGTAGCAACGGTAGGCTGGTTGCTGCAACGGCGGCGGCAGGAAAAACGCCTGGCAGCACAAGAGCAACAGCACAGTAAGAAAATGCTGGCGCAGGCGAATGAACAATTGAACCAGTACCTGCTGAGTATAAAAGAAAAGAACGAGCTGATAGAACAGATACGGCAGCAGCTCGAAAAGTCCACGACTAATAGTAGCAACTTGCTAGAGCCGGGCAAAGAAGATTCCCTGGAAAAATTGCAAAACAGCGTACTGTTTACCGAGCAGGACTGGGAAAAATTCAAGCAGCTTTTTGAACAGGGTTTCCCCGGCTTCTTTGCCCAGCTACATGCTGAATACCCCGATCTGTCGCCTGCCGAAATCCGCCTGCTAGCCCTGGAGCAACTAGCAATAACCGACCGGGAAAAAGGCAACATGCTCAACATTTCTGCCGACTCGGTAAAGAAGGCCCGCTACCGGTTGC
>CAXTDG010000305.1:0-6109 GCA_964242675.1 uncultured Chitinophagaceae bacterium | reverse complement strand
GATGCACACCCTTTACCTGGCGGATGAAGATGACCAGATCAGGAAAAAAATAATGAAGGCAAAAACCGATGGGGGACCTGCGGAGGAAAACAGCACCAAGCCAGATTATATCGAAAATTTGTTTACCCTAATGCGGCTGGTGAGCAGCCCCGATACCATGGCCCATTTTGAAGGGGCTTACAATGCTTCCTCTACCGGAAATGTAGTGATACGCTACGGCGATATGAAGAAACAACTGGCAGAAGATATGGTGCAGTTTATAAAACCTATACGGGAAAAAGCTGCTGATTTAATGAATGATAAAAGCCGCTTGACGGCCATTATGAAAGAAGGAAAAGAAAAAGCCCGGGCCAGCGCTACCATCACCATCGAAATGGTGCGGAAGGCGGCTGGGGTAAGTTATTATTAATCAAACTCTTTCTATTTTCATGCTGTAAGCATCCGACCTACACCTGTCGTTGTTTCATCAGCAAAACTTACTGTTTGGGTCAGATCCTTTCAGGATTTTATAAATGGGTGTGTAATACTTTGAACTACATGACGAAACCTGCTAAGCCCAAAAAACATATAGCCATTGCCGGAAATATTGGTGCCGGTAAAACTACGCTCACCGAAATGCTATGTAAGCATTATCGCTGGATTCCGCAATTTGAAGACGTGGACCACAATCCCTATCTGTCCGATTTCTACGATGATATGCCCCGGTGGAGTTTCAACCTGCAGATCTATTTTTTGAACTCCCGCCTCAACCAGTTGCTGGAAATACAGCGGGGTACCGAAACGGTAGTGCAGGATAGAACCATTTATGAAGATGCCAACATTTTTGCGCCTAACCTGCACGAAATGGGCCTGATGCCACAGCGGGATTTCGATAACTACTACCTGTTTTTCGAAACGCTGAAAAGTATGGTGCAGCCGCCGGATCTGCTCATTTTCTTAAAGGCTTCTGTACCCACATTAGTAGGCCAAATACAAAAGCGGGGCAGGGAATACGAAGAAAACATCCGCCTGGAATACTTAAAAAAATTGAATGAATACTACAGCCGCTTTATTGATAATTACAAAGAAGGCCCGGTACTAATTATTGACGTTGACAAAAACAAGTTTGCCGAAAACCCGAATGATTTTGGAGAGATCATCAGCAAGATTGACGGGCAGTTGTTTGGGCTGTTTTAAGCTATTAAGATTGATAGTTTAATAAGGAAGCAGCAGTTGAAATTCAGATGGACTCATATACAGATATGAGTAAGTGTTATAAACTTTCAGTTCTCCTGTGTGCTATGGTGAGCTTTTTTTATGCTTGCGACCCTTGTGCAAGTCTTGACTGTTCAACTGGCAAAACAAACATTCAATTTAGCTTTGTAAGTACAGTTACAGGAAAGAACTTAGTATTTGGGCCTAATAAAATGTATGACACCAGCCAGATTAAGTTTTATGCTCTAAAGGGAAGAGATACAAATTACTTCAATTTCTATAGTTACCTAAATGCCAATAATTCCAATGATACTGCCTTACAAATTGATTTTTATTCTAAAATCGATACAGCTTACGTTCGACTGAATAGCACCGATACAGATACGCTTACTTTTTCCTTTAAAAGTTATGATACAAAGTGTTGCGGAAATCTTACTGATATTATCACTGTTCGATACAATACTATGCAAGCAGTAACAAATCAGGGAGTGCTGGAAATTAGAAAATAGTAACTGCCATATATGATTTTACAACGAAGGCCGCATCCCTTACGGGTGCGGCCTTTCGCTGTTTCTAAACCAACCTTCCTGCTTATTCTAAACCAAGTCTTTATCTATATCCGTTCAAAGCGTTGCAATAAAATCCAACAGCACTCAATATAATTCACTGTTCATTTTTCATTTATCCGTTTCCACCACCGCCTACCCGATTTTGTTCATCCTGAGCGCTGCTGGCCCGGCGGCGGGTTTGTTGCTGCATATTTTTGCCAAAGCGGTAGCTGAAAGTGAGGCTTACCCGGCGGCTGTCGTTGCGGCCACTAATGTTGGTGTTGATGTTGCCAAACTTTGTATTGAGATGAAATTTCTGTGTGTACAGCACATCGTTTACGCCCAATTTCAAGGTGCCTTTATTTTGAAGCACCTGCTTGCTTACTGCCAGGTTCATTCCACCCATAGGTGACACTAAGTAAATACCCGATTCCTGCGTACGGGTACGGAACCAGCCGCTAGCCTCGGCGGCCCAGCCTTTATTGAATTTAAACTGGTTATTGACATTAAACATAGCCGAAGGGACACTTACGTTTAGGTTTCGGTTATTTACAACACCGCTAAAATGGTTGATAAAACCATTGCCATACAGGCTGATGCTGTACCACTTGGTAAGCGGTGCATTGTAGCTAATAGCCAACCCAAAATTTTCTTGTCGGGCTATATTTTTTTTGGTTTGATAAGTGACTTTTGTGGTGTCGTTCTGCACCAAAATATCATTGATGATATTGTTGGTGGTGCTAAAGTTTAGCGTGGTGTTCAGTGTTCCTTTGTAGTTGTGGCTCAACTCAATATTGTGGCTAAACTGTGGAAGTAGGTAAGGGTTTCCCTGATTGTAGGTGTACTGGTCCAGGAAGTTGATGAACGGATTTAAATCCTGGTAGTTTGGACGGTTGATGCGGCGACCATAATTCAGCGTAAAGGTGTTTTTGTCGTTTAGGGTGTGGCTAATGTACAGCGTAGGAAACAGTTGCGTGTAGTGGCGGGTAAAAGCAGATTGCTTTACGACCTGGTTGCCCTTACCGTTGGTATTTTCCAGCCGCAGGCCAGCCTGAACACCCCATTTCTTCATCTGACGATTATAGTTTACGTAGACCGCATTTATGTTCTCATTGTACAGGAAATGATTGCTTCGGGTAGTGTCATCTATCCAGGTTTTACCTGCGTAATCGTAAGTTTTGTATATGGCATTGTTGTTCGTGTTTACCTGGCTTATTTTAATGCCAGCTTCCAGCTTGCTTTCCTTGGTAAGCGGGTGGGTATAATCGGCTTTAAAACTGTAAATACTGATAATGCTGGGTAGTTGACCATTTAGCAAAAACGGGTTGCGAAGTGCTTGCCCGCTGGATAGTAGCATGGTATTTACGTTGCGCTGGTTGCTATTGTTACGGTAGGTTATTACATCTACATCAGCGGCCAGTTCCCGGCCTTTATTATTCAGCAGTTTGCGAAAGTTCAGGTTCACACCACCATTTTTCCAAATGGAGTGGTCTTCTGCAAGGGACTGATTAATAGAATCCAACCCTTTACCAGCATTTAAAATATTGGTAAAGCCAGTGGTATTATTGAGCCGGGGATCGTAAGTGCCGGTGAATACAACGCCTAGTGTAGTGGTTTTATTCAGGTTATAATCCATCCCAAGCTTTAGGTTGCTGCTGCGGCTAAAGCGTTTACCAATAGAATGCTGATCGAAATAAGAATTAGGAAATACCCGGTATAGGTTAATTGTATTAAGGCCCGTCCAGTAAGAATGGCTATAAGTGCCAAACAGGTTTACCTTATTCTTACGCCAGTTGAAGCCCACGCTATTGTTGCTTTTTGGGTAAATACCTTGTATATAACTAGTACTTACATTACCATTGAAGCCATTCATCTTGCTCTTTTTTGTACGGATATTAATTATACCGCTATTGCCACTGGCATCGTATTTAGCTGAAGGCTGGGTCATTATTTCCAACTGGTCTAGTTGATTGCTTGGCAGGCTGCGGAGATAGTTTGCCAGGTCTTGCCCGCCCAGGTAAGACGGTTTACCATCCAGCATAATGATTACGCCTTGCTTGCCTTTCAGGCTAATATTGCCATCTTTATCTACCAACACACCGGGCGATTTTTCCAAAATATCCAGCGCCGAACTGCCGGCGTTCGAAATCATGGCATCTACGTTTACTACGGTTTTGTCGGCCTTCACTTCCACCATTTTCATTTTGCCTTGCACCACTACATCGCCCAGTGCTTTTGTAGCCACCTGTAGCGGCGCCACGGCAATGGTCACTGTTTCCTGACCAGCAGTTACTTTTACCACTACCGGTGCAACGGCCCCGTAGCCCACTGCTGAAACCGTTACCTGGTACGTGCCTTCCCCAATGTTAATGAACGAAAACACACCTGCTACATTGGTAGCACCAGTCTTTAGCACCTTATTCTGCGGCACCTGAATCAGCGATACGGTAGCGCCTTCCAGCGGTTTCCCTTCCGCATTTTTTACCGTGCCGGTAAGGGTTGTTTTGCCCGTTTGTGCAAGGGCCACATTGCCCACCAATAGCAGCATCAATAGGTTAAGTAGTGTTCTCATCATCGTAGTGCATTTTAAATTGCACCACGAATATGGAAATGCTTTTCGGGCAGAAATACCCAATTAGGATGAACGGAGAAAACCGCAGGATGTGTGGGAAGACCGAAAGTCGGGAAGACCGAAAGCCCGAAAGACAATACACAGCAGATTGGTTTCGCTGGTTTTCACATCACGGGTAGCATTCTTTTTACCATTTTCTTTTTGGGCCAGGCTACTATCTATCTATTGAACTCATGCGGCGTTAGCACCATTCAACAGTTATCTATCCATTAGGCTTTACTGACACGAAGAATAAAGTGAGTCCGCTGAATCAGAAACCGGAAGCCCTGCGGTTAAAGAAAAAACGAGTTTATAAATAAGAAGGCATCACTTCAAGCGATGCCTTTAACTATCAATTATCATGACCCACGATTTTAATCGAGGAAAAGGTTGTTTATAAACGTTACGGTTCTGGTTCTCCCCCGTTGGGGGAGTTAGAGGGGGCTGTTGTGCTTATCAGCACTTGCGTCAGTTCATTCAGCTGCTTCACTTTATCTGCAAAATCACCTTTTAGCCGGTTGCGGATTTGCTGCACATTATTCAGGGTTTCATCAATTTCATCTGGTATGCTTTCATTCAATACTTCCTTCATCCGCTTAGCCACCGTTGGCGATTTTCCATTGGTAGAAATACCGATTTTGAGATTGCCTTTTTGCACAATAGAGCCCAGATAAAAATCACACAAGGCAGGTGTATCAGCTACGTTGGCCAAAATGTTTTTAGTAGCGGCCAGCGCTTTTATCTCTGCATTCAGCACTGCATTTTCCGTAGCTATAATGATGAGTTGAATGCCATTTAAATCTGCCTCTTCAAATGATCTCTCTTCAATCGAAAAATTAGGATAGAATAATTGATCTTTAATCTCGGTCAATACATCCGGTGCTATCAATTTTACATTAGCTTCCGGTGAACACTTCAATAGGTTGGTTACTTTTTCCAGTCCTACATTGCCGCCGCCAACAATTAATACGTTCAGCTTATCAAGGCACAGGAAGATGGGGTAGAGGTTGTTTTTCGATTCCATAACCATTATATGCTGTAGAGACAAGGCATGCCTTGTCTCTACAAATTGTATGTCGTTATCTTATACCCATTCCTTCCGCAACGAGAAATCACCAAATGGCTCACCGTCTATCCGCTCCGATTGATAGCTGCCAAACAAATTATCCAGCTCAGAAAGAATCGCTGCTTCGTCCAGGTTTTCCTTGTACAATTTGTTCAGCCGTTCGCCTAAGCGGTCGCCGCCAAGCATCATATTGTAAACGCCATAACTGGTACCAATAAACCCAATTTCTGCAACGGTAGAGCGGCCACAACCATTCGGGCAACCCGTCATGCGGATGATGGTTTCATCGTTTTGCAAGTTATGTTTCTCCTGCAACGCTTCTATTTTGGTGATGAGTTCCGGCAGGTAGCGTTGGGCTTCGGCAAGGGCCAGCGGGCAGGTATTGAATGCCGTACAAGCCATGGAAGCTTTGCGAATGCCAGACGCTTTTTCCGTATGTTCGGTCAGGCCAAATTGCTGCAATAAAGCATTGATCTTTTCCTTATTCTCGGGTTGTATATCTGCCAGAATTAAATGCTGATTACAGGTAAACCTAAAATTGACCAAGCCGGTCTTTGCTATCTCCAGTAAGCCGGTTTTCATGGCCAGCTCTTCTGTATCCAGTACCCGGCCATGTTCAGTAAAAAGGGTGTAGTGCCAGTCGTCTTGAGCATCCTGCTTCCAGCCCCAGTTATCGCTACGGGTGGTGAA
>CAXTDG010000304.1:0-6133 GCA_964242675.1 uncultured Chitinophagaceae bacterium | reverse complement strand
ACCCGATAGTAACTATTACGCCACCTGCAGGTATGGCCCTTGCCGCACTAATACCGGTAGAGTACCCGCTGGGTAGTGGCAACTGGCAGAGCCTTACTCCGGTAATGAATGCCGGTATATATACGGTGAACCTAAAAGACCACACAGGCATTGGCGCTACCGGCCTGAAAGGCGTGGCCGCCGCCGCTGGTGTATCGGCCAACCGGCAGGCCAAAGTGGTGGTACAGTATAGCGTCAACTGTTCGTTTGTCGCCAATAGTCTTATTGCCTTTAACGTGTATGGCAATACCCCTTGCGGCAGTATAGCCGTTGGCAATAGCAACCGGGTAAACTCCGGCAGTGTAGCCATTGCCGGTGCTTCTGTAGCCGGATCAGCCAGTATGGATATTAGTGCCGCTAAAACAAATTTTAGCTGTGGTGATGCAGCCAGCACCGTTTCGCTAAATGTGATACCGCTGGGTGGAGTAGCTACTACGGCAGGTGATGTAGTGGTGTACAGCCTGCCTGCCGGGCTTAGCTACGTGGCCAACAGTTTTGCACCGGGTAGTAATTGTACCGGTTGCACTATTGCAATAGCAGCAGGTAGTGGTGGCACTACGGAACTTTCGGTCTCGCTGGTGCAGGGTGTGGCTTCCGGCAGCACTATGAGTTATACCATTCAGGTACAGCCGGGTAGTGCTGGCGGTTGTGGTGGCAATATTACCGGTAGCTTCCGTAGAAACACAGCTGCCCTTACCTGTAGTGGTACTACGTGTAACTCTTCACAAGCTATTATTGCTTCCGCTTCGCAGGCCATCACTATTAAAAAGCCGCAACTGGATATAACGAGTTTAAGCAGTGCCAATAACTGTTATGCGGCGGCCAACTACCTGTGTTCCTATAATTTAACTGTAAAAAACAATGGTACTATGGCAGCGGCGGCCAACATTTACAAAGCCGAGTTCTTTTGTACGGGCAATGCAACGGCGCTGTATGAATACACACTAGCTAATGCCATAGCTATCGGATCTACCGATATGGAAATGGTTTCATTTGCCGTGCCAATATCCTGCTATGGTAAGCAGCTTTCGGTAAAAATTAGCCCTGTATTAGCTAGTGGTAATACCCAATGCGTATGCAGCGAAAGCAGCAACCAACTAGCTATCGTGCTGCCCTTGAAGTTGCTCTCATTTGATGCAGCGCTGAAAAATAATGGCGTACAACTTAGCTGGAAGGTAGCGGACGAAAAAGCGGTGAAGCAATATGAAGTAGAAAGAAGTGTAGATGGTGTTACCTTCTCTGGTATTTATTGGCAACCGGCTTACAACAATGGCACCCCAAACACTACTTACGAAGCTGCCGACAAGCAGTTACCGCTTACTATCGGTACGCTCTATTACCGCCTTAAAATGGTGGAAGTCAATGGTGGAATTACTTATAGTTCCGTTGCCTCTTTACAGCTAGCCGCAGGCGGAGCCATTACGGTGCTGGTGATGCCTAATCCGGCAACCAACCTGCTGAAAGTAATATTGCCAGCAAATGCCGGCGCTATGCAAATTCGATTATTGAACATTACTGGCCAGGTAGTGGTGCAACGGCCTGCTTCCGGTGGTGTAAATGGTATCGATATTTCTATGCTTAGCAAAGGCATGTACCAACTACAGGTAATAAGTAAGGACGGTTCCATACACCCACAAAAAATAGTAAAAGAGTAATTAGCCCAGCAACTTACTGCGCCCTGTAAGAAATCCGCTCAAAAGGGCGGATTTTTTATAAACTAAATCGTGTATGAATCTATAGCATTTTACTATAGCCCCTTTTGCACCTTTTGGGGCACACCAAGGTTGTCTTTTTGATGTGTTATCGACAGTTCAGCCATTTTATTCAAATTATTGGTAATAGGTGCCGCAGCATAAACTTATTTGCCGCTTATAACCCCGGTACATATGCATTTGATGCCAGTAAAGTTAATACGCGGTCCCAGCACCGGCTCTACCATCAATTACCAAAGCTTTTTCATCCACTTTGCTTTTGCGGTTTGTAACTGTATATGCATCTCATCGAACAAAAGTTTCTCTACGCTTTCTTCCATCCTTTTCGTATTCGGCACGGGCGGCAATTGGCTCACGCTTTCTATGAGATAGCATAATGGATTAGTTTGTAAAAGCAGCCAGTTGCAAAAGATATAAACCTGGGGAAGATATAATTAGAATGGCCACAGCTTATCTACCCAATGCTCAACAGTCTTGTATACCGTTGAGGTAGTAACGTATTTCTTTACAGCATCTGGCAAATTCCAGACTTTAGCAGGAGGGTGGACAGGACGCTTTGAATGATTTTTAAAGTCCGAAGGACCCCAAAAGAAAGGGATGATGAGCAGGGTTGCTAACAGAGTTTTTCTCATGTTTTAGGGTTGGTTGTACCAGAAATGGTAAACAAACATAACGGAAAAAAGATTTGAACTAAAAAAAGCGGGACATAACCTATCGGAGAGTATATAGTTACAAAAGCAGAAAGGCACATTCATCTTTTTAGTGATTTAGTCTGCCTTACTGATAAGAACAGTAACTAAGAAAACTACGTGTAAGGCGTTAAGGCTTATTTTGCAAGCTCATTTTTAAGCAACCAGGTAAGAGAGAGCAAATGACAACCAACTGTAAGAATTGTAGCAGTCCTTTGGTAGGTAAGTATTGCATTGAGTGCGGCCAAGCGGCTAATACTCACCAGATCAATGCACATTTTTTGTGGCATGATATCCAGCACGGCTTAATGCATTTTGATAAGGGAATTTTGTTTTCCTTAAAGGAACTATTCATTCGCCCTGGAGCAACTATCAGAGAATATTTGGAAGGTAAGCGTGTTTGGCATTTCAAACCTTTATCCATGCTGATTTTATTAGCAACAATATATGGTTTATTATATCACTTTTTCCATATCGGGTTTGATAAGAGTAGCTTTGGGAGAGGTTTTAACGCAGGCATCAATCAAGGAGGTTCAAAATCCCCTTTAAAATTCAATCTGGAAGCGATCAACGATTGGATCGCTTCTCATTACGCTCTCATCGCACTGATACAGCTTCCGTTTTATGCGCTGGCCTCTCGCATTGCGTTTCGAAAAAGTGGCTACAATTATGTGGAGCATCTGGTGATGAACGCCTTCCTTGCTTCACAGCGCATGGCTGTTCACATCGCTTTATTTCCACTGGATATTGCATTCAATCAATCAGACGGGCTGCTGTATGTATCAACATTAGTGGGTGTTATTGATTTTGCGCTGATTCTTTGGGGGTATACATCTTTCTTTCATAAGTACTCCACCTGGAAAGCCGTTATGCTTGCCATATTGAGTTACCTTTTAGTAGTGGTAATAGGGGTTTTAGTAGTAGGTATCGGTAGTATCATTGTGGGCATCTTTTACGCCATGACTCATAAGCACTGATATCAAGGCAATAAATCTTACCTGCTAATCGAACTTTGCTCATACCGCTCGTACCATCGTAATATTCGTCCCGTTCGTACACCCCGTACATGATACGAAGTATGATCTATCTCTACCTTGTAGAAGGACAAAAAAAACAGAAAAGACAAAGGACAAACGGCTGATGTAAAATATGAAAACCGCATTTTAGAGCCTAAATCAGTCTCAATTGTCAACATCTTATAGGAAATAATACAAAAAGCAACTCTTCCAATCCAGGATAAATAAGCCGAAATGTGTCGGAAATGTGTCGGAGGGGTAAAAAATAAAAAGGGTTCCAATCTCTTGAAACCTTTTGTGATCTTGCGCTCCCCCTTCAGGACTTGAACCTGAGACCCGCTGATTAACAGTCATAGAGCTATTTCAGGTAAAAAATCTTTAGGAGAACATTGAAACACCTTGGCTAATTCATTTAAGTGCTTGATGTTGTATTTATCTCGGTAGCCTGGATTCTCGATATTTCCAATAAATCCTTCTGAAACATCCAGCATTCTTGCTAATGATGCTTGTGAAATTCCTTTCTCTGTTCGTAGCTTACGTACAGTGTCAATTACAAATTGCTCTATCGGAGAAATGCCTGCCATTTATATGCCCCGCAAGCACGTTCAACTCAAAAATAATTTCACACAGACCTGTCTGTGTAATTCTAAATAGTTTATATATTGCACTCAATTGGATTTGCTTATGCATTTCCAACACTGTTAATTGCGACACTTCATATAACGTATTGAAGCATTCGCTTAGAGTCTTGTTCTGAAACCTAGGAAATTTCAATGGAAACGAGACGAAAAGTGACTGCTCACGCTTAGCGTGGGCTCACTTATTCGTTTCCTGGCTTCCTAGGGCCGCAGAACAGTAAGTTGAGTCTGCGCTTTTTATTTCACAGAGCACTAGATTCTACTTTCTGCGAATAGACTTTCCTTATTAAAGCTTCACTAACACCAAAGCTTATGGAAAGAGTTTTTCACATCTGGCTACAGCACCTGCGGATTTGTCTTTATGCTAAAAAACCTAAGAATCCGGTTTAACTATTTAATTTGTAACAGCAGGTTAAGCGCTAGTTGTCGTTTGCATTCATTTTGTTTCTTGACAGGATATCCTCAATAGCTCGGTTTTTTCTTGCTTTGTTTCGGCGTTTAATCTGCTCATTTTTCTCTTTGCCTTCTTTTTTACTGTCTTTTATCGCTTTCCTGCAATGAAAAAAAGAATCTTTTATTGCTTGCTGGTACTGCTATGCTCTGTCTTGTCCCTATTTAGCCAGCCTGCTATTCACCCCCTTTCTGTCGGTGAATCCATTCCCGATCTCCTCCTGTCTCATTTGGTTCACTATAAAACGCCTACCGCCCGTCTATCCGATTTTCACAATGAAGTGCTGATCCTCGACCTCATGGCGACCAACTGTAAAAGCTGTCTTGTTCACTTGTCCCATATGGATACCCTACAACAGCGCTATCAAAACCGATTACGAATTCTGCCCGTTACCTACGAATCCTCTCCCAAAGTCCGCTCTTTCCTACAAAACATGCCCATTGGTAAAACAATCTCTTTTCCTTTTGTTACCGAGGACACCCTTCTCAGCCAATACTTTCCTCACCAGTTTATCTCTCACCTTGTCTGGATTTATAAGGGTAGGGTAGTGGCCATTACCCAGCCAGAATACGTACAGGCAAAACACATCGAAACGGTACTACAAGGCAAGTCCCTTTTTCTGCCGGTGAAACAAGACATTGGGCATTACACGGCTGCTAATTCTCTATGGGTGCCTAATCCCGAAACCCTCCTTCCAGCTAATCAGGCCGTGTTACGCTATTTCAGCACCGTTACGCCTTATCTGGAAGGCTTTGCTTATGGAGAATCCCATTTTCTGGATACGGCCAAAAGAATTACCCGTACAGCTTATATCAATTATTCTATTCCGCAACTCTATGCTGCTGCTTTGGGTAAAGGGAGCCGTTTCCCGGCTGCTTATGTTCAATTGGAGGTAAGAGACAGCTCCCGCTTTTTCTTCGACGGCAAGGGCTATAAGAGTGATTGGTATGACCGGAGTAGCTATTGTTACCAGTCTGCAACGCCTGCGGATATGTTAGACACGCTGATTCGGGCTAAAATGCAAAGCGACCTGGACTTCTATCTCCGCCTTCAAGGCCGTATGGAGAAGCGGTGGGTGGCTTGTCTCATCCTTCTCCCGGATACGGCTTTTAAAAATGCAACGCCTGCTATTACAGGGGAACGTATTGCTGTAAGTGGTATCGCTGCCCAACTGGCTCGTACGCCCGGTACGCCGCCTTGCTTTATTGAACTGCCTAATGCAGACAGGCAGTATGTTCCCCGTTTGACAAATTGGTCTGACGGGCGGACTCTAACTGCCTTATTACGCACCTATGGCATCCAGGCCGTAACCGAAATGCGGGAACTGGAAATGCTGGTGATCTCCGATGCTAGCCCTAATCCTTAATTTCTTAATCATTGCTGCTTTCAGCCATGCGTCCCAGCCAATCTATTCATTATCGCTTTAACACCAAACCACTTCATATGAGAAAATTGCTCACTTGCTGCTACTTCTTTTTTTTGCTTGGAACCCTTTCTTTTCACCTGCTGGCGCAAAGCACCAGTATCACAGGCCGGGTAGTAGATGTCAAAGGATTACCGATTAGTGGCGCCACCATAACCCTAAAAG
>CAXTDG010000303.1:0-6143 GCA_964242675.1 uncultured Chitinophagaceae bacterium | reverse complement strand
TATCTTACGATCGTATTCGCAATAGCTACCGCAATGGTCTGGCTGTAGTACCGGAAGAAAGAGAAGCTTGTGGCGGATGCTACAATGCCGTCCCTCGACAGCGCCAAAGCGAAATTCGCCTGCGTAAAAAAGTGATTGTTTGCGAAAACTGCGGCCGCATTTTGGTGGATGTTGATTTGGACAGCGTAGTAGAAGTAAAGTAGGCACCAGCAGATTCTAATATATTTATAACAACGGGGCAGTAGTAATACTGCTCCGTTTTCGTTTTGTTTGCAGCATGAGGAAATGGTTATTTGTTCTGTTCTTAGGAATGTTGTCTGCCGCCGCCAGGGCCGAGAAGTACTATGATTTTAATGCTACCTGCCAGCAGGCCTACCATGAACTCATCAGCCTGAGAATTGAAAGCGGCAAAGCATTGCTAAAGCAAGAGGAGCAAGCTCATCCTGAAAACCTGATTCCTTATTTCCTGGAAAACTATGCTGACTTATACCCGCTTTTCTTCAATGAAGATTTGAAGGAGTTTGACCAGAAATACCCGCTGAAGGAAGCCCGGCTGAGTGCAATGAAGCTGGGACCGCAAGATTCGCCGTGGTACTTATTTACGCAGGCTATGTTGCAAATGCAATGGGCTGCTATTCATATTAAGTTCAACGAAAAATGGGCCGCTGGCTGGAGCGTAAAAGCTGCTTTTGGGCTGATAAAAGAAAACACAAAAAAGTTCCCGGCATTTTATCCGAATAAAGTTATTAGTGGCCCACTGCAAGCTGCTGCGGGCACCATACCCGCCGGGTACCAATGGCTCGGTAGCATGATGGGAGTAAAGGGCAATATTGCCAATGGCATGAACGATTTGCAATCTCTTATCAACAGTAAAGATCCAACGGCACTTTTATTCAGAGATGAAGCCCTTTTTTATAACTGCTACCTAAAGTTTTATATCGAAAACAAACCAACTGAAGCACTAGCTTTGGTAAAAACACTCGATGCGGTTGACAACCATTTATACGCATTTATGGGTGCCAACCTAAGCCTGAATGGCCAGCAAAGTGCCCAAACGCAGCAGTACGTGTTGCAACGCAATGTATCCGGAGCTTACCTGTACACGCCCATGTGGGATTTTGAATTGGGCTATGCAAAACTGTACCACCTGGAGCCGGATGCTAATGTTTACATCGAACGTTTTCTGAAAACTTTCAAAGGCAAGTTTTATATAAAAGATGCCTGGCACAAATTGGCCTGGTACTATTGGCTGCAAGGCAATGCCGCCAAATACAATGATTGCCTGCAACAAATGAAAAAGCAAGGCAGCGCTGAAACGGATGCCGACAAAAAGGCGCTGAAAGAAGCCTCTTCCGGCGTAACGCCCAACACTACTTTGCTGAAAGCCCGCTTGCTGAGCGATGGTGGCTTTTACAACGATGCTCTTAAGTTGCTGACTGGCAAAAGCACCGGCGATTTTGACCGGGAAGAAGACAAGGTGGAGTTTGCCTACCGGGCAGCTCGTATTTATGAAGAAATGGGCAAGCCCGACGACGCCATTCAGGCATACCTGGGTTGTATAAAAATAGGAAGGCAGCGTACGGAGTATTATGCAGCCCGTGCCGCCTTACAAATCGGGATGATTTACGAGCAGCGAAAAAACAACAAATCGCTGGCCACTGCCTTTTACCAGCAATGCCTGGATATGCCCGCCCATGATTATAAAAACTCCCTCGACCAAAAGGCAAAGGCGGGTATTGCCAGGTGTAAAGGGGAATAGGGTTTAAGACTTTAAAATTTTCAAAATGCCTTCCAACCGTATTACCCAACTTCTCCATATCCAATACCCCATTATACAAGCAGGTATGGTATGGGCCAGTGGATGGAAGTTGGCCAGTGCGGTGAGTAATGCAGGTGGGCTAGGCATCATTGGCGCTGGTAGTATGTACCCTGATGTTTTGCGGCAGCATATCCAAAAATGTAAAGCCGCCACCGACAAACCATTTGGAATAAATGTTCCGCTGCTATACGTCGATCTGGAGAAGCATATTCAAATTATCATTGAAGAAAAAGTACCCATCATTTTTACTTCGGCGGGTAATCCTAAAACCTGGACGGCCCGCCTGAAAGATGCTGGTATGACCGTAGTGCATGTAGTTAGCAGTAGCAAGTTTGCCATTAAAAGCCAGGAAGCGGGTTGTGATGCTGTGGTGGCAGAGGGCTTTGAGGCAGGTGGTCACAATGGGCGGGAAGAAACAACTACAATGGTGCTTATTCCGGCAGTGAAAGCGGCTGTAGATATACCAGTGATAGCAGCTGGCGGTATAGCAACCGGTGCCCAAATGGCGGCTGCCTTTGCCTTGGGTGCGGAGGGCGTACAAGTAGGTAGCCGCTTTGTGGCTACACCCGAAGCTAGTAGTCATCCTAATTTCAAGAATGCCATACTTGATAGTAAAGAAGGTGACACGCAATTAATGATGAAACAACTGACCCCTGTACGGCTTTTGAAGAACAAGTTTTTCAACGAGGTGCAGGAGGCTGAACTGCGAGGTGCTACAACACAGGAATTAATTAGCCTATTGGGTCGGGCAAGGGCCAGGGCAGGTATGATGTTAGGTGATCTGGAAGTGGGCGAATTGGAAATAGGACAGGTAGCATCCCTGATCCACGAAATAAAACCTGCTGGCGAAATTGTAAAAGAAATTTGGGACGATTACTTGAAAACACTCGACCGTCTGACAATGAAATAACCTGTTCGTAAAAGCGATTTACTCAGTATGAGTAGCAAGAAAAATAGTCTGGTTTTATAAGATCGCAAAGCAACTCTATCGTACAATCATTACTGTTCCTTTCCAGCTTTTTTTTAAGTCCACAACATTTAAAAAATAAACGTAAGTGCCCGTTGGTAAAGGTGTTCCATTCATACTGCCATCCCAGGTTTTATACTGATTTTTCGTTTGAAAAACGAGTTGCCCATAGCGGTTGTATACCAGTAATTCGTAGTGAGAAAATGCCTGTAGGGTAGGGATACTCCAGCGATCATTTTTGCCATCGCCATTGGGTGTAAATGCAGAAGGAATAAAAATGTCTTTAAATACTTTTACATAAACCGTATCGGTGGTTGTGCCACAGTTGTTGGGCGATACTGCTGTAAGCCAATACACCGCATCAACAGTAGAAGTAATTTGTGGCTGTAACTGGTTAGCATTGCTGATACCAGCAGCTGGTTGCCAGTAAAACTGTGCATACCGGTTTTGAATACTGCCTTCCAGCGTGGCCCCTACACCACTCACAATTGTTATGTCATTACCAGCATTTGCAATAGCCAGTTTTACTACGTTCAAATTAATATAAGCCGTATCAGCACAGTTGAATGTATTGTTGGCAACCACCTGATATCGGATGGTATCAGTAGTCAGTGCTGTTGGGTTGGCAATTCCAGTATTAGATAATCCTATAGCCGGAAACCACCTATAAGTTTCTCCACCAGAAGCAGCCAGTTGTATACGCTTATTCTGGCAAACAGTAGTGTCTGTAAAAGGTGTGCTAACAGCAACGGATGGCTTTACTACAACCGTGTAAGAAGCAGTAGCTGTACAGCCTACAGCACTAGTCGTTGCTACTGTATAAATTCCATTTTGTGCAAGTTGAATATTGATAAAATCGAGTACCGCATCGGTTGACGAATACCCATTGGGTCCACTCCAGGAATAAGTGTTTCCACCAGTAGCTTTTAGCTGAAATCCTTTACCTGCACAGGCGTTTCCGCTAGGTGTAATAATTACTGTAGGAGTAGCATTTACAATAATGCTAAGTGGTTTTGAATAAATACGACAACGGAAGGAATTGATATTGGCAGTACTGGCCGTACCCAACCGGTACTCATATACGCCTGCTACTGTACTGGTAGTTGTACTACTCGTATAAGTGGTAGCGGTAGCACCTGGTACATCTATCCAGGCCCCACCATTAGTTCGCTGTTGCCATTGGTAAGCAAAAGAGTTCGGGTTACCCGTAGTATTTGCTGTAAGCTGAAAGTTCCTGGCAGTGCCTTCGCAGGTATTCGTTGTATCGAAAGTAGTTCCGATAATAGCGGCGGTAACCTGCGGGCCACAGGGTCGAAAGGTAATATCGTCCATAGCTATATCGTTGCCACAGCCGCCAGGCGCATTGTTAGCAATACGCAATACCACATCATTAACACCAGAAGGCGTGGCAAAGAAAAAACCATACTGCTTCCAGGTAGGGAAGGAGGTAGCTGGAAAATTGCCGGTGCTGTACGATTGCAAAACAGTGCCATCTGTTTTTTCAATAGCGAAAGTAACGTTTGGCAAAATAATATTGCCGTTACAGGCAGTAGGTTTTTGCACATTCATCAGCCAGGCAGCAAATTCATAAGTGGTGCTTCCACACAATCCTCTTACCGTATCCAGGTAAAAAACGCTTGGTTGAAAAGAGGCATTAATAAGCATAAAATAGCCACTTCCATCACCTGTATGGTCGGTAGCAACCGTATGCCAGGTGCTGGTGAAGCACCCGTTGGTAGCGTTTCTTACACTGTAAAAACCATCGTTCGGGCAATCGGCTCCCTGGTATTGTGAACCTTGTACGGCTGCCAGTGGCGGACCGGGATTAGCCCCACTACCGAAAGTAATATTGATGATAGGATCACCCAGACTGCCCTGGCAAAGCTGAGCTTGAACACTGCCAGAGAAAAACATAAAAAGGAGTATAAATAGATAGCTACTGACTAGTTTATAAGTAAATTTTTCAGCAGACTTCATAGGGCTTACTTTGGCAATCGTTGTAATTGTAAAAGTAATGATTCAGGAAGGGAACGCAGTTTCTTATTGCAAAATCAATACGCTTTTTAAACTACTAACTAACTGTTTTCACTTGTTGCTTTTGTACATTTGAAACACAGCCACAAACTTTTTTATTATTTCTATTGCGTAAGATTATACATATTGATATGGATGCTTTCTACGCATCGGTAGAGCAGCGGGATAACCCGGATTACCGGGGCAAACCCATTGCAGTAGGTGGTTCACCGGAGGGCCGGGGTGGCGTAATAGCAACAGCCAGCTACGAGGCACGGAAGTATGGTCTACGTTCCGCCATGTCCAGCAAGCGGGCAGTGCAGCTTTGTCCGCAGGTAATTTTTGTGCGGCCCCGGTTTGATGTATACAAAGAAGTGTCACAAAAAATTCGGGAAATATTTTACCGACATACTGATTTGGTAGAGCCGCTTTCTTTAGATGAAGCTTACTTAGATGTAACCGAAGACAAGCAAGGCATTGGCTCGGCATTAGACATTGCAGCGCTCATTAAAAAAGCTATTAAAGAGGAACTGAATCTCACCGCATCCGCCGGAGTAAGCATCAATAAATTCGTTGCCAAAATTGCCTCCGATCTGCAAAAGCCGGATGGCCTCACTTTTATTGGTCCTTCCAAAATTGAAAAATTTATGGAGGAACTTCCGGTAGAAAAATTCTTTGGTGTAGGTAAGGTAACAGCCGCCAAGATGAAGAGTATGAATTTGCATACTGGTGCTGATTTAAAGAAGCTTTCTGAAGCAGAACTGACGAGGCATTTTGGTAAAGTTGGTCACTTTTATTACAGCATAGTACGGGGTAAAGATGATAGGGAAGTAAAGCCGCATCGGGAAACAAAATCCATGGGTGCAGAAGATACTTTTGCCTACGACCTCACTACGCTTGAGGAGATGAATGCTGAACTGGATAAGATAGCCGTAACTGTTGCTGAACGCCTGCAACGCAAGAGCCTAAAAGGCAAAATTGTAACGTTAAAAGTAAAGTACAGCGATTTTAAAAACATTACCCGCAGCCAGTCTTTGCCACAAGCAATTGATGATGAAGAAACGATTGTAGCCATTGCCAAACAACTGCTGGCTGCTACTGAACCGGAAGGTGAAAAAATTCGGTTACTTGGCATTTCGCTTTCAAATTTTGGCGAACCCATTATCAGGATAAAAGGTGGTTATAGAATGCAATTGGAATTATTCGATTGAGAATAGGCATTACCATTGAAGCACAAGCACAATCGGTTTAATGAATACATTGTATTTTTTAATGTATCTATCCTATATCTGCCTTTGGGATAAAACAAAAAAGCGGAGCCTTTCAGCGCCGCACTTTTCTTAT
>CAXTDG010000302.1:0-6191 GCA_964242675.1 uncultured Chitinophagaceae bacterium | reverse complement strand
GTTTTAACTATAGAAATAACGATATGAAAAAAATAATTCTCTTTTCGATACTTGCAATTTGCGGCATTCTGATAGTTGCATGTACGAAAAATAAAATGGATTCGCCGCCGGTGATAACGAGCGTAAAAACGGTGGACAGTACGAGAAGGGATAGCGCCTTTACAAGGGCACAGCCCGGAACATTGGTGGTAATAGAAGGAAGTAATTTTAACGGGCTTCAGGCTGTTTTATTCAACGATACTTCTGCTTACTTTAACCCTGCCTATACCACCGATCAGCGGATTATCCTTACCATCCCTGCTACAGCACAAACAAGGGCTACTAACCCCAATGTACCTAACGTAATTAGGGTAATTACAGACCATGGTTCGGCTACCTACAACTTTACTTTATATCTGCCGCCGCCTTTCATTACTTCCATTGCTTTCGATAACAGTGGAAGCCTGGTTTATATTAATGGTGGAAATTTTCAGGGCGTTAATAAAATCAGGTTCCCGGTACCCGGCACGGCAGATACAGCACTGTCGTACACGGTGAATAAAACCTTTACACAAATAACAGCTGTTATACCGCCGGGGTCTGCCTTTACCGATTCGGTTAGGGTATACTGCACTTTTGGTACGGCTTCCTACGCTTACCCGCCTCCCATGACCATCACCTCCGTATCCAACGAAAATGGAGCTGCCAACACAACGATCACAGTGAATGGAACCAATTTTATTGGTATCACTAAGGTCATTTTTCCAGGAAATAAATTAGGTACTAACATACAGGTGCTGAGTGTAACGCAACTATCTGTAAAGGTACCTGCTGGTATTACTACCGTTGATTCACTCAGGATTGAAGGTGGCCTCGGCAGGGCAGTATCTCCACAGTTATACGCTTCTTATATTACCCATCCATCGCCGGGCTACCTGTGCACATTTGATGCACAGTACTCCAGCGATAATACCGGATTTGTAGGTTGGACCGGTGGTTATGCTGATGCACCTGCTACCACTACTACTTATCCGGGTGGTACTGGCGGAAGTGGCGTATTAATACAGTCCAGCCCCATGCCAGCCAATGCTGGGCCTACCTCACAAGGCAATTCAGGAATATTACAACTTTCTCCTTTTCCCTGGGTAGCCAATACTGCTACACCTATCAGCAATTATTCGCTCAAGTTTGAATTGTATGTAGCCAGCCCCTGGAGCAAAGGTGCTCTATGGATATCTATAGGCGCCTGGTATGGATGGAGTAGTTACACAGCCCGTTTTATACCGTGGTCTACGGCTCCTGGTGGCGTTTACCAACCAACAGGATGGGTAACTATTACCATCCCGCTTACCCAGTTCATTACCGGCAACCAGTTTTACCAGACTACCTGGAACCCTGCGGGAAGCCCGGCTACGCTTTTTTCTAACTACCCTGCTACCGACTTAGCTTTTATGATAGCCAACGACCAGGCAACAGCCGTGCCTACCAATAGTATCAATGTGGCGGTGGATAATGTGCGTATTGTAAAAGGTCAATAAAATAAAAACATGAGATTGAATTCAAGATTTGCAAATATTTCCATTGGGATGTGTACTGTATTGGCAATGGTAGCCTGTACTAAAAAAAATCAAGGCGATATGCCTGCCAGCGGCTCAGGTATTTACCCGGTAATTACAGATTCTACCTACAACCCTTCAGACCCACCCGTAGCAGCTACCATCGGCTTTTTCATGGACGGATGGTTGCCCAGAAACTTTACCGCTCCAGATACCACAGCCGGTATGGTGCCACAGGGAAAAGCCACCGATTCACTTACTATTAACCTGAATAAAGTAGTTACTAAAGTTTCGAAATATGTGTATGGCAATAACTCTGTGTTGTGGATGGGGCAGGTGGTAAACCAGCCGAACCTGATGCAATACATTAAAGATTTATCGCCCAACATCATCCGTGCCCCGGCGGGTAGTATCAGTGACATTTATTTTTGGAATGGTACTAGTGCAAATCCGAAACCTGCTGATGCGCCGGATAGTATTGTGATTGCCAACGGAACCAAATCGTCTATCGCTGCCAACCCATGGTATGGCGGTAATAATGGTTCTGGAACGTTATCACTCAATAACTATTATTCTCTGTTATCTCAGAGCAATAGTATGGGCATCATCACCGTAAATTATGGTTACGCCCGGTATGGTACCAGCCTCAACCCGGTAGCCGCCGCCGCCCACCTGGCAGCCGATTGGGTACGGTATGATAACGGACGTAGCAAATACTGGGAAATTGGAAATGAAAACTTCGGCGACTGGGAAGCCAGCTATCGTATAGACCTATCGAAAAATAGAGATGGTCAGCCGATGATACTTACCGGTGCTTTGTATGGTACACACTTTAAGGTGTTTTCAGATTCGATGAAGGCGGCGGCTGCACAAATTGGTAAAACCATTTACGTAGGTGCGGTTTTGTACAACACCACTCCAGCTTCGTATGATAATTCTACCATCAAAACATGGAACCAGGGCGTATTGCAAAATGCAGGTGCAAAAGCTGATTACTTCTCCATACACGACTATTTTACGCCTTACAATTTCAACTCTTCAGCCAGTGATATTTTGCAAAGTGCGAAGCAGGTTCCTCAGTCAGATATGGCTTTCATTAAAGCCCAAATGGCTGCTGCCGGTGTATCTACCAAGCCCATCGCCATGACGGAATGGAACCTGTTTGCCAGCGGTTCAAAACAGAACGTTTCGTATATAGCCGGAATGCATGCTGCCAAAACACTGGGAGCATTTATAAAAAATGAATACGGCCAGGCAAGCCGTTGGGACTTGGCAAACGGTTATGCAAATGGAGACGACCACGGCATGTTCAACATTGGCGATGAGCCGAGCGCCCCAATGTGGAATCCTCGTCCGGCTTTTTACTACATGTACTTTTTCCAGAAGTTTTTTGGCGACCGCATGGTAGCCGATACGCTGAGAGCCATCAATAGCGATTTGACCACTTATTCCTCTACGTTTTCATCTGGTCAGCCAGGTACCGTTATTATCAATTCTGGTATGTATAACCATATTGTGTCTATCGATTACCAGCATTTTCCCGCAGGTAAAAAATATTATTGGTACGTACTCACAGGCGGCACGGACAATGGCAGTTTTTCAGGCCAAACGTATGTAAATGGGAAGGGACCAAACACAGCCACTGGCGGCCCGCTTGACTATGCCAGCGTCAAAGCGTACTCAGCACCGCTGAACGGCACTATCAAAGTATCGGTTCCGGCTATGAGTGTGGTGTATCTTGTGGCAGAGAAAAAATAGCACAGCCTGTTATCTTTTTTATACAAGTGAAACAAGAGGCAATTACCTTCCTTTTGTTTCACTTGTTATTTTATGACAGTCATTAATACCAATTTTTGAAACAGTTTTTCTTACCGGTTGCCGTACTAATTGCCAGTACCATTTTTTCGTGTAAAAGCCCCGGCAAAAAGCAAGCAGGGATACACTTTACCACTTTGCTGGGCACTGCGACAGGCGTTAATTTCAATAACCTAATTACCGAAGACGATTCCCTGAACATGTTCGTAAACGAATACACGTACATGGGCAGTGGCGTTGGCGTGGCCGATTTCAATAACGATGGATTACAGGACATTTTTTTCTCAGGTAACCAGGTCAGTTCTTGTTTGTATCTCAACAAAGGAAATCTCCGGTTTGAAGACATTACCAAAAGTGCTGGCGTGGTAACCCAGACCTGGTGTACCGGTGTAAGTATTGTAGACATTAACAACGATGGCTGGCAGGATATTTATGTTTCGGTATCGGGTAAAATAGCTGGCGCAAAAAGAAGAAATCTATTATTTGTAAACCAGCACAATCTTACGTTCAAAGAATCTGCTGCTGCTTATGGCCTTGCCGATTCTGCTTGCTCCACGCAGGCGGTATTTATGGATTATGACAAAGATGGCAGGCTGGATATGTACCTGCTAAACCATACGCTGGGCGACAACCAACCCAATAATATACGGGATGTAAAAGTGGATACTGCTTCCGCTGCCGCCGACAAATTGTACCACAACGAAGGAATAGCAGCTGGCACTGACCATCCCTATTTCAAGGACGTAACTCAGCAGGCAGGTATTAGTGAGGATGGTAATGGATTAGGCGTTGTGAGTAGTGACTACAATGGCGACGGCTATCCCGATTTATACGTTGCCAACGACTACATCCGCAACGACGTGTTGTGGATGAATAATGGCGACGGCACTTTTCGCAATGCTATTGCAATGGCCACCAAACACCAAAGCTATTCCAGCATGGGTACCGATGCCGCCGACCTGAACAATGATAGCCGCCCCGACCTGATAACCCTGGACATGCAGCCCGAAAGCAGTGAACGAAAAAAGATGATGTATTCGTTTCTAAGCGATCAGCGGCACCAGGTGGAAATGATGAAAGGCTACCAGCCACAGTATATCCACAACATGCTGCAACTGAACAATGGCACACGGCAGGTAAATAATAAACAGGAACCTTTTTTTAGTGAAATAGGGGAGATGGCTGGCATTGCTGAAACGGACTGGAGCTGGAGCGTTTTAATTGCCGATTTAGACAACGATGGCTGGAAAGATATTCACATAGCCAATGGCCTTGGGCGAGACCCGACGAATATTGATTTTTTAGAATACCGCCGCAATACGGCCATAGAAACAGGATTGCCGGATAACAATGCTGAGCAAAGAAAACAGGTACGGGCACACCTTGATTCGCTAGGTAGTTTATCGCTACATAACTATATGTACCGCAACAACGGCGACCTTACTTTTGAAGACATTTCTGTGGCCGCAGGCATTGATGAAAAATCAATTTCCAACGGAGCCATCTATGCCGATTTAGATAATGATGGCGACCTCGATATTATCAGCAACAACATCAACAGCAATGCTTTCATACTGCGGAATGATGCGGATGATACCGCTTACGGATTAAAGAATAATCATTACTTAACCCTACAGTTGAAAGGTGATAGTTTGAACACAAACGGCATTGGCGCCAAAGTATTTGCGTACTCGGCTAGCATGGCACAAATGCTGGAACAGTCGCCGGTACGGGGCTATTTATCAAGCGTAGACCAGCGATTGCATTTTGGTTTTGGCAGCCGCAAATTGGACTCATTAAAAGTGATATGGCCGGATGGAAAATTTCAAACAGTACCGCATCCGGCTATTGATACAGTTCTTGCACTGAGCCATGCAAATGCAAAAGAATATGTACCGATAACTAAGCCTTTTGCAGAAAGTTTTTTTACTGATATTACCCCTGTGCTGGGTACTGGATTTACCCATACAGAAACCCCGTTTTACGATTATTCTTTTCAATCGCTACTACAGCAAAAATACTCGCAGGAAGGGCCGTTCATCAGCACCGGTGATATGAATGGTGATGGCCTAGAAGACTTTTTTGTAGGCGGTGCTTTTAAGCAGTCGGGCAAAGTTTTTTTGCAACAGTCTGATGGCCATTTTGCAGGTAAAGACCTAACAACCGGTACTAAGAACGAAGAAGATATGCAGAATGTGTTGTTTGATGCAGACGGCGATAAAGACCTCGATTTACTGATTGCCAGCGGCAGTAGTGAGTTTGAAATTACTTCTTCTTTTTACCGACCCCGCCTGTATCTCAATGATGGAAAGGGCAATTTCCATTTAGATGATGATGCTATTTCGCCGCTTGTTCGTACACCAGCCAAAAGCCTGGCCGTAGCAGATATGGATGGTGATGGCGATGAAGATGTTTTTATTGGTGGCCGGGTAGCCCTTGGTACTTATCCGCAACCGCCTCGTAGCTACCTGTTCCGCAACGACCATGGGAAGTTTACAGATGTAACTACGGCCGTTTGCCCGGCACTGGAAAACCCCGGTTTATTAAATGCCGCTGCCTGGGTTGATGTAGATAAAGATACTAACCCAGATCTCGTAATTGCCGGTGACTGGATGCCCATCCGCATTTTCAAAAACAGAGGAACTACGTTTACTGAAATTACGGAAACCACAGGTTTGCAAGCTGTTTCAGGCTTTTGGCGAATGCTGCAATTAGCAGATATAGATAGCGATGGCGACCTGGATATTTTAGCTGGAAATCTTGGCCTCAACAATCCATATCACATCACCAAAGAGCGGCCTGCTGAACTGGTGGCAAAGGATTTTGATAACAATGGTATGG
>CAXTDG010000301.1:0-6194 GCA_964242675.1 uncultured Chitinophagaceae bacterium | reverse complement strand
TAGCAAAAGACCGTGAGCTGAAATTGGGTCTTGACCTACAGGGTGGTATGAATGTAACGATGGAAGTAGGGCTAGATGGCTTGATTCGTGCACTGGCTTCTTACTCCAAAGATCCAACCTTTACACAAGCTTTGTCTCAGGCAAGTGCTACCAAAGCCCGCAATGGCAGCACCGACCTGATAAATGAATTTGTAAGTGCTTACAAACAAAAAGCACCGGGTGCAAAGCTGGCTCCCCTGTTTAGCGCTGGTAGCAACAAACGCCTTACTATTGAAAGCAGCGATAATGATGTAGTAGCTTACCTGCGCCAGCAAAGTGCAGATGCTTTCAACAATACGTTCAATATTCTCCGCAATCGTATTGACCAGTTTGGGGTGGCATCTCCAACCATTAATAAGGATGAAGCGAAAAATGTAATTACAGTTGAGTTAGCAGGCGTTACCGATAAGGATAGAGTTCGTAAAATTTTGCAGACTAGTGCCAATCTACAGTTTTTTGAACTATACAACTTAAGTGAAGTATATACTCCATTACAACAGATTCAACCGTTAGTAAAGGATTATGTTACCGGGGCTACAAGAGATACTGCTTATAATGCTCAAAAAAGTATAGATGCTTTCACAAAGTTGCAGGCCGATACAAACGCTCAGAAAAATTACAAAAAAGGGGATCAGCCTGTATTTGAACTGATGCAGACTGCCCAGCCGCAGCAGGATAAAACAGGTAAAACCATTTTCCCTGGGGAAATTGGTTATGCACAGGTAAAAGATACCGGTGCTTTGGGTGAATATCTGCGCCTGCCAATCGTAGCCAGCCGTTTCCCTTCTAACCTGAAGTTCGTTTTTGGCGAACCAGGTACACAGGAAATGAAAAACAAAAAGATTGTAAATCTGTATGCCCTGAAAATGCCAGATGCTACTGGTGTTCCTTTCTTAGGTGGTGATGCCATCATTGATGCCGGAGAAGATTTTCAGGATGGTCGCCCGGCAGTAAGCATGAAAATGAATGCTGATGGTAGTCGCAAGTGGGCCACTATGACCCGCAAAAATGTAGGCAAGCCAGTAGCAGTTGTGCTGGATGAATTTGTACGCAGCGCTCCTAACGTAAACCAGGAAATTACCGGGGGCGTTTCTTCTATCTCTGGTGGTTTTGAATCTATTAGCGAAGCAAAAGACCTGGCCGACGTACTGAAAAGTGGTAAGCTGGATGCACCTGCTAAAATTGTTCAGGAACAAATTGTAGGACCAACTTTAGGTGCAGATGCAGTAAATGGTGGTATTAAAGCATTTAGTATTTCTTTCTTAGTAATTTTTGCTTTGATGCTGCTTTACTATAATAGCAGCGGCTGGGTAGCAAATGCATCACTTATCTTAAACCTGCTCTTTACTATTGGTATTCTTGCCTCAATTGGTGCTACTCTTACGGCAGCAGGCATTGCGGCCCTTGTACTTACCATTGGTATGGCGGTAGATACCAACGTAATTATTTTTGAGCGTATCAAGGAAGAACTAACGCTAGGCCGAAACTATCAAGCTGCGGTGAATAATGGTTACCGCCGTTCGCTAGCTCCTATTTTAGATAGCCACGTTACCACTTTCCTTACCGCCGCTATCCTCTTTTATTTTGGATTGGGCCCGGTTCGTGGTTTTGCTACCACCCAAATGCTGGGTATTACCCTCAACCTGTTTTGCGGTATCCTTATCAGCCGTTTAATTACTGAATGGTTTACTGGAAAGAAGAAACACCTTGAATATTTTACCGGTGTCAGCAAAAAGATTTTTGCCCATGCCACTTATAAGTTCATTGAATTCCGCAAAGTAGCCTATGGTATTTCTGTAGTGGTACTGATCCTTGGTATTGCTGCCGTTTTCAACGGTTTCGATCAGGGCGTTGAATTCAAAGGTGGCCATAGCTATACGGTGAAGTTTGACAAGGCTGTAAAAAATGAAGAAGTAGGCAATGCATTGAAACCTATTTTCGGTACAGAACCAGTTATAAAGACGGTAGGTTCTGACAACCAGCTGAACATTACAACTGCTTTCCATGAGTCTGAAAAACCAGGCCTGAACAACGATAGCATTGGCGAAAGAGCACTGTTTGCAGGATTGAAGAATTTCTTACCGGCCGGCATTTCTTACGAAAAATTCGATAGTGATTACAAAACCGGTTCGCAAACGGTACAGCCTACCATTTCTGCTGAATTGAAACAGGGTGCTACTATCGCCACCATTTTCTCTATCATCATTATTTGCCTGTACATCTTCCTGCGGTTCCGGGACTGGCGGTATTCGCTGGGTACTATCATTGCCTTGCTGCATGACGTGTTGGTAACACTGGCTGTATTTAGCTTTGCTCGTTATATCGTTCCGTTCCCACTGGAAATTGACCAGCACTTTATTGCGGCCATTCTTACGGTTATCGGATTCTCCATGAATGATACTATCATCGTATTCGATCGGATTCGTGAAAACACAAGACTAATGGGTAATGCACCAAAAGGTATTATTATCAATAAGTCTATCAACGATACGCTGAGCCGTACGATTATGACCTCACTTACAGTGTTCCTGAGCATCCTGATACTGTTCATATTTGGTGGACAGGTGACCCGTGGATTTGCTTTCGCAATGCTGATTGGGGTAATTGTAGGTACTTACTCTTCTATTTTTGTAGCAGCTCCAATCCTGATGGATTTCGGCAAAGACAGACCTTTAGGCGAAGAAGCACAAAAAGCAAACGTTGTTGCTCCTAAGAAAACAGTAACTGCATAAAATCTACTTCTGATAAAAGACACCCGCTTCAAATGAAGCGGGTGTTTTTGTTTTATAGTCTAAAAAGAGAATAAACCTAATTAACCATTATCTGTAATTTAAAACGACCATTTTGAGCATATGCAAACTGTTTATTTCATCAGCGGATTAGGTGCCAATGAGCGAACATTCAGCTTTTTAAACCTCTCCTTTTGCAACCCGATTTTTATAGAATGGGAACAGCCACTAAAAGACGAAACACTACCACAATATGCTGATAGGCTGGTGAAAAAGATACCAGATAGTGAACCAGTAATTGTGGGTCTTTCGTTGGGTGGAATGCTGGCTACTGAAATGGCTAAGTTGAATCCCAAAGCAAAAGTCATTATCATCTCTAGTAATAAAACCAGCCTCGAATTTCCAGCTTACTTACGGGTAGGATTGTACCTGCCAGTGTACCGCTGGATGGGCAAAAGCACACAGCAGCGGTCGAAGTTTTTATTTCTCTGGATTATTGGCCCTAAAGGCGAGAAATCGAAAACACTTTTAAAAAGCATAACAGCAGAAAGTGATCCTAGGCTAACGGCTCAGTTTATTGATATGATTCTTCGCTGGAAGAATGAAGTTGTTCCCCCGAACGTTGTACACATCCATGGCACGGGAGATAAATTACTGCCATACAGAAAAGTAAAGGCTGATTATACCATTAAAGGCGGTACCCACTTGATGATTATGAACGAAGCCCAAGAAATATCAGCACTGCTTCAAAAATTAATTATTGAAGAAAAGGAACAAGAATTTTCTACGACTACCACTTATCAAATTCAAAATTGATTTCGCAGTTATTATTCAGTATAAATGTGTTTTTCAAAACTTACCTATATACCTTGTCTATAATATTTAATCCGTCATGATCGGCGTTGTCTTCTTACCCATTTGCTCCACAAAGCGGCGTTCGGTTAGCAAATAGCCGTTGCCCTGGGCACAAAAATGCACTTTTAAACTTTCAACTGAAATAGGATTGCCTTCCGGAATGTCGGCAATATTGCTGTGGCCAATATCATAGCCATCTACAATCATCACCAGTCCGCTGCCAATCGCTTCCATTTTGTTGCCGCTGCTAATGATCATGCCCGTGTCTTCGCCCAGCCCGATGCCTACACACTGCGGATTGCTGGCTACAGCTTGTGCCAGCCGACCAAAGCGGCCCCGCTTTTCAAAATGCGAATCAATAATTACATCGTCTATAAAACCCAGCCCGGTGGTAATTTTCACTTCGCCTTTCAGGTGTGCTTTTTCTGCGTCGCCATGGTAAATCATCGTATTGCTCATAGCCATGGCACCCGCACTGGTACCTGCAATCACAAAATTTTCTTCGTCCTGATAGCGCTGAAGCAGCGTATTTAAAAAGGCGGTACCACCAAAGGTGGTTCCTAGTCGTAATTGATTGCCTCCGCTAAACATAATACCATCTGCGGCCTGTAGCCGCTCCAGGAATTCTACTCGGTGAGCATCCTGACGGTTGCGAATGTGCATCAGGCCAATGTTCAGACAACCTATTTTACCAAAGGCATTCAGGTAGTTCTCTCCCACTTCCAACGGAATCATAGAAGCCGTTGTAATTACTTCAATGCGGGCATTTACGCCCCCACTTTCTTCTACAATCCGACGCAAAATACCCAGTTCAACAAAATTGAGATTGGTGCGATGAAACTCCCCATTATTATCCTCATCCAGTCCTTTGTGCTCAGCCCCGCCAATGGCTATCAGCTTACCTTTTGGGTACATTCTGTGTCAGCTTTGGTGAAACGGCAAAAGTAACGGCTTTTAAAAAACGGATGGGGTTAAATCGAAAGCTATTCGGGTGAATAGTTAGTATTTTAGATGATAAAAAGCAGTTAGCAAAAGGCAGGAAGAACCATGAGATTTTTGAGGAACCAAGCTGATACCTGATTTATCTGAATTTTATTTTTTAGCCATGCAAGGTTTTACCATCACTGGTGGCCCGGTTCGGCGTTTTTCTTTTTGAGCCCAGCAGTTGAATACGCATTGAGCTTCTGCGGCGTTGGCACCGTTCAGGTGAGGTGCTACTATTGGGCTTCTACTGATGCGAAGAGGAAAGCGAGTAAACCAAGCTACGCAGAGGAGCGCAAGGGATAGCAACGGAAAGCCCACAGGCGGCGGATGGATAATGGAATAATTGGAACAATGCTGCCACGCCGCCGAGGACTTGCAGTGGATAGCCCGACCGCCGTGGCGGTTGCGCCCAAATCTTCTTTTACTTTTTTGATATCTATCTTACAACTTTCTCCATTTGCAACAGAAATTAACCTCGGCACAATTTATATTTGAAGCCGACGGCTATTATTCTTTAGCAACTAATTTTTACCAAAAACAACGAATGAGAAAAACAGCAGCAGCCATTTTTTGCCTGGCAGGCTTGTTGAGTAGTGCACAGGATGTTCGCAGTACTTCTGGTAGCAACCATGGCAATAAGTTTGAGCAGATTGACCCCATTTTGCCAACGCCTAACGAATACCGCACCGCCAGTGGTGCCCCTGGCCCTAAGTACTGGCAGCAACGTGCCGACTACAATATTACAGCCGAACTGGATGAAGCCAAGTTACAATTGCGGGGCAAGGAAACCATTACTTATTTCAACAACAGCCCGGATGTGCTTACTTATATCTGGCTGCAACTGGACGAAAACGAACACGACCCTGCCAGTAATAGCAACACGTTTGACCCGAGTGCTATGCGGCGGGACATGACTACGAACGACCTGACGGGCCTTGACCGCCCTGCAATGCTACAGGGTTTGGGTGATAAGATTAATAGTTTAACGGATGCGTTGGGAAAATCGCTTAAGTACACTGTCAACCAGACTATGATGCGAATTGAGTTGCCGGTACCGTTAAAACCGGGACAGCAGTTCAAGTTTAAAGTGGATTGGAATTATATGATCCCGAACCGGCTGACAATTGGTGGCCGTGGTGGGTATGAATTGTTTCCGGAAGATGGTAACTATCTTTTTACCATGACGCAATGGTACCCACGCCTGTGTGTGTACAGCGATTTTCATGGCTGGCAAAACCACCAGTTTACGGGTCGTGGCGAGTTTGCGCTAACATTCGGCAACTTCCATGTGCAGATGACGGTACCTGCCGACCATGTGGTAGCTTCTACTGGCGAATGCCTGAACTACGCAGCCAACCTGACACCGGCACAACTGGCCCGCTGGCAAAGAGCCCAAACTGCCAAAGAACCTACAGAAATAGTAACACTTGCTGAGGCTACAGCTGCGGAAAAGAAAAAAGTAACCGGCACCAAAACCTGGATTTATCAAGCCAATATGGTTCGGGACTTTGCCTGGACTAGCAGCCGCAAATTTATCTGGGATGCCATGCCTACAATGGTGGAAGGTAAAAAAGTGATGTGTATGAG
>CAXTDG010000300.1:0-6202 GCA_964242675.1 uncultured Chitinophagaceae bacterium | reverse complement strand
AATGTAAATAACCGGGCAGAAATTTCGTGAGGCGTGAATGCTGTCCACACTCCAAAAGTTTATGCTGAAAGCATCTACCTCAAACTATTACCTGTTATTCTATCATTGTTAGTTTTCACATCCCTAGTAGCCCGGTTCGACTGTTTCTTTTTGAGCCAAGCATTCGAATACGCATTGAGCATTTAGGGCGTTGGCACCATTCAAGTGTTATGCTACTATTGAGCTGCTACGGTTTGACCTGCATAGTTATCATTATCCATTGTCAATTACCCATTATCAATTCAATCTCCATCTTTGCGCCTCCATGAACAAGCTGCAAAAGATTTACAAAGGCATCCGACTGCTACTACAACGGCCATCGGCTATCAATGCCTTGCTGGAAGAAAATCTGTATCAAAGAGAACTTTTTTTACAGCAGCATAACCTGCCCAATGGCCTATCTTATGTGCAGCTTTCTGACTTGGTTTCTATCAGCGACACAACTATACAATGCTCACTTCTGGAAGGTGGTTCCTCTCCAGCCGATTATATCTTGCTAGCAGGCCTGGCCAAAAAAAGAGGCGGAAATTATTTTGAAATTGGTACCTGGCGGGGCGAAAGTGTACTAAACGTAGCGCCTTATATGCAAAGCTGCATCACTCTCAACCTGCCTGCGGCAGATATTATTCAACAAGGCGGACCCAAAAACTACGCAGCACAAATGGGTATCTTTTCCCGCCCGGTTGCTAATATTCAGCATCTGGAAGCCGATTCACTCACCTTTGATTACACCAGTTTGCAGCAGCCTTTCAACCTCATTTTTATTGACGGCGACCACCGCTACGAAAGCGTAAAAACAGATACTGCAAATGTGTTTCAGCACCTGGTAAAAGACAACACGATTGTAGTATGGCACGACTACGGCCGAAGCCCCGAGCAATCCCGTTGGGAAGTATTGCGGGGGATTCTGGATGGCCTGCCTGCTGAGAAGCGAAAGCATCTATACGCTGTTAGCCAAACGCTTTGCGCTATCTATTATCCATTCGAGATTAAGTCGGCGGCTCTATCTTTTCCGCAGACACCAACAGGACTCTTTACTGTACAAATCAGCTGTCCTTAATAGCTAAAAATCTTTATTACCTGTCAAATAATGCTATGCTTTTTCCTGAAAACCTAATCCTTGAAAATGACCGGGTGCTACTACGCTCCTTGCAACCTGATGACCTGCAACACCTGGCTCCCTTTGCCATCAATGAGCCGGATATCTGGCGTTTTTCAACCATTGCTGTAGAAGGCGAAACAGGCATGCAAGCCTACATTGATATGGCTATCAAAGAGCGGGAAAGAGGTTATTCTTTTCCCTTTATCATTTTTGACAAACAAACCGATAAATACGCTGGCAGTACCCGTTTCTACGATATACAACCCGCCAATAAAACAACGCAGTTGGGCTATACCTGGTATGGCAAACAATTTCAGCGTACCGGTCTTAACCGCAATTGTAAATTTCTGCTACTGCAATACGCCTTCGAACAACTTGGTACAGAACGGGTAGAGTTTCGGGCCGATGCTAATAACGAACGTTCCATTGCTGCTATGAAAGCGATTGGCTGCACTCCGGAAGGCATTTTGCGTAGCCACATGCTGCTACCCAGTGGCAAGCGGCGGGATAGTATTATCCTTTCTATTTTGAGGGAGGAATGGCAGGAAAGCGTTAAGGAAAGATTACAAAAAATGATTGCCTGATATTTATTTGCCCAAACAACCCGCAAACAGCACTTTTGCAGCCTTTATGATGCAGCCGGTTGATGCCTACTTCCCATTACTAACTACGCCTTCGTCTATTGTTGTTACCATGCACCAAAAGCCGGACGGAGATGCTATGGGGTCTTCGCTGGGCATGTACCATTTTCTAAAACAGTTTGGGCATACGGTGCAGGTTATTGCTCCTACCAACTGGTCGTCGTTCCTCAACTGGATGCCGGGGGTAGAAAAGGTGCTGGATTTTGAAAAAAATAAGGAAGCCTCTACCCACATTATCAACCACGCCGATTACATCTTCTGCCTCGATTTCAATGTGCTTCATCGTACAAAAAACATGGAAACCATTATTGAATCGGCAAAGGCAAAGACCGTTTTGATAGACCACCACGAGCAGCCACAGGTAGCATTTTTTACCTACGGCACTAGCGATACAGGTAAAAGCAGTACCTGCGAAATGGTGTACGACTTCATTATGGCCAGTGGCCACGGCGATAAAATAACGCCTGAAGTAGCCCAATGCCTATACACTGGCCTGATGACCGATACAGGTTCGTTCCGCTTTACAGCTACGACTGCTTCGGTGCATCGCATGGTGGCTCACCTGAAAGATTTAGGGCTACAACACACGGTTATTCACGAAAACATTTTCGATAATTCGCTGGAAAACCGCCTGCGTTTTCTGGGCTATGTGCTGCTCAACCGTATGGAGGTTTTTTATGAATACAACACAGCACTCATTTCCATTACCAGAAGCGATTTGCTCCGGTTTCACGTACAAACCGGTGATACGGAAGGGCTGGTAAATTACCCGCTGGGTATACAAGGCATTCGTATGGCGGCGCTGGTGATAGACCGGGACGAAGAAAGGAAATGGTCGTTCCGCAGCAAGGGCAATATTGACGTGAACACTTTTGCCCGCAAGTATTTCAACGGTGGCGGTCACTTCAGCGCTGCCGGTGGCCGGTCGAACGATTCGCTGGCCCAAACAGTGGCACTTTTTAAAAGCGTTATAGAACAGGAGAAAGAAATTTTACAGAACCAATCATAATGAGCAAAATCAAGTTTTTCTTTTTAGGCTGCCTGCTGGCAGTATTGGCCAGTTGTGGCCACACCGACTACAAAAAGACCTCTACCGGAATGGTGTACGACATTATCAAAGATGGTAAAGGCGAAACCATTAAAAACGGCCAGTTCATTAAGCTGGATTTCAAAGTAGTACTGAACGATGACTCCGTATTGCAAACCACCTACGGCCACATACCAGCATACGGCCCGGCCGATACTACCCATCTGAATCAGCATAGCTTTACTGATATTTTGCCCTTGCTGCGGGCTGGCGATAGTGCGGTAACGGTGCAGTTTGTAGACACATTGAAAAAAATGGGCCAAATACCCCCTGCTGATACCAATTTTAAAGCGGGTTCTTCTATTAAAACCTACGTAAAAATCATTAAGATTTTCAAGAACGAAGCAGAGGTGCAGGCCGACTATTTACTAGAGCAGGACAAGGAAAAACAGCGGGAAATTGCTGGTTTAAAGAAATACTTGGATGACAAAAAAATTACTGCTCAACAATCGCCCAAAGGTGTTTTTGTACAAACCACACGGCAGGGCACAGGCATACCTGTAGATAGTGGCAAGCAGGTATCAGTATTGTACAGAGGATATACACAGGCTGGTAAAGTATTCGATAGCAGTCGGGGTGGCCAGCCACTCCAGTTTGTTATCAATAGCGGCCAGGTAATACCTGGTTGGGACGAAGGTTTAAAAATGATGAAACAAGGTGCCAAGGGAATATTGTACATTCCATCAATGCTGGCCTATGCAAACCGTCCACCAAGCCCTGACATCAAGCCCTTCGAAAACCTCTTTTTTGATGTGGAAGTGGTAGATGTAAAAGATGCACCACCACCTACAGCGGCTCCGCAAATGCCAGGTATGCCTCCATCTCAGCAGCAGCAACAACAGCAGCAACCTCCAGCTGGTGGTCAGTAAGCTTATAAATTTATTCCAACTAAAAAGACCCGGTTATATGCCGGGTCTTTTCTATTTAACGGAACTGTATCCGCTTCATTCTATATTTCAAAATTCAACTTCTATCCTTGTTATAGAAATCTGAGTTGCTCTTTTTTGCACTTTCGGCATGTTGCTGTTTAGCTCATCTTCACCCATCAGCGAACTGTCATCGCCTTTTGGTTTCCAGTCAATGCTAAAGTGGATTTTGCTGCCGTCGTATTTTCCTTTGTGCCAACCAGTAATCGTTCCGCCATAGTCCCAGGCAAATCCATAAAAAGAAATGAAAGCTTTATTTGCTTTTACTAATGCAGGTAGAGTGCTTCCAATTTTTAGGCTATCAACCGTGTAGTAAACGCTTTTGGATTGTGTACACTCTACAGAAATTACCTTGGTATGCAGCTTACCCTCCGGCCACCCAATTACCAGTTCCTGCGGTGTTCCCTGGTTTATAATCGTCACTTTGTATTCCTCTTCTCCTTCTGCTCCAGTGCGGGTCTCGTCTTTCACCTTGTCTTTTCCAAACAGCTTTAGCAGATCGGCATAAGTAGTTGCTTTAGTAATTACGCCAAACTGCTTGTCGGTTATCAGGTAATTTTTGGTAGCCGGTTGAGCCATTGCCATAATGGTAGTGAGTAGGAATAAGGCAGTAAAGTAGCATTTCATGTAAAAAAGGGTTTTGAGAGTTGAATATAATATTTGTTTTGTTTGGCAGTAGTCGCAGTAAGTGTTTACGATAGCAACCAATGAGGAAACAACAGGTCGCTAGTTTACTTTATTATTTTATACTGTATTATATTTGTGTTGCCGTGGCGGATTTGTTTATTGTTCAGCCCGGCGGATTTCTCAAGGTGCTTTCCCCCACAAGCGCTGCTAACTGAACTAATAAACGAACCTGTCCGCTACTATTCCGTAGCTCTCTTTCGTTTACCTTTTCTTTTTACTGCAGCGTAGGTTTTATGGGCCAGGCAATTGCCTATGCATGAAGCTTATACGGCGATGGCACCATTCAGGTTTTGTGCTACTATTGAGCAATCCGCCATTCGAACTGTCAAACCCGGTTTCTGTCTTCATGCCCAGTACAACATTGGTCACTAATGTTCCTGCCATGTCCCACAAAACTGAACCCGCCTCTGCAGCTAAAAAACAGGAGGATAAAATGACAACTTTAGAACAAGCCCTCGACCAGCGCATTTTAGTAATTGATGGTGCCATGGGCACCATGATTCAGCGCTACAAACTGGAAGAAGCTGATTATCGTGGCGAACGATTTGCCAACTGGCATACCGATGTAAAAGGCAACAACGATTTGCTCAGCATTACGCAACCGCAAATCATCGAAGCCATTCATCGCCAGTACTTGAAAGCTGGTGCCGATATCATCGAAACCAATACTTTCAGTAGCACGGTCATTGCCCAGGCCGACTACGATATGCAATCGGTAGCCTACGAAATGAACGTAGCTAGCGCTAAAGTGGCCCGTAAAGCTGCCGACGAGTTTACCCGCCAAAATCCGGATAAACCTCGGTTTGTAGCCGGAGCCATTGGCCCGCTCAACAAAACGCTCAGCCTTTCCCCCGATGTAAATAATCCCGGCTACCGGGCTGTCACTTTTGACGAAGTGGTAGCTGCCTATTACGAAGAAATTGAAGCCTTAGCAGAAGGTGGTGTAGATATTTTCTTAATCGAAACCATCTTCGATACCCTAAATGCCAAGGCCGCTATTTATGCGGTAAAAAAATGGGAACGTGCCACCGGCAACAAAAAGCCAGTGATGATTTCTGGTACCATTACCGATGCCAGCGGCCGCACCCTCAGCGGACAAACGTTGGAAGCTTTTTATACTTCCGTAATGCACGCCAAACCATTGAGCGTAGGTCTCAACTGTGCCCTCGGTGCCCAGGAAATGCGTCCTCACATTGAAGAATTAAGCCAGATTGCCGGCTGCTTTACTTCTGCTTATCCCAACGCCGGCCTGCCCAACGCTATGGGCGAATATGACGAAGCCCCCCATGAAACCGCCCATTTTATAGAAGACTGGGCCAAAGAAGGCTGGGTAAACATCGTAGGTGGCTGCTGCGGTACCACTCCCGATCACATCAAGCACATTGCAGACAACGTAAGCAAACTTCAGCCACGGCAACGGCCGGTGGAAGAATTGGAGTTGGCGTAAACTTTCAAGGTCACAAGTTGTGATCTTAGAGGAGTAAAGCTTCTACTTGAAGTCGCAATTTGCAACTTAAAACGTGATATAAACTGATTGTAAATCATCACACATGGATAAAAATCAATTGCCCGTTGCAGCGGTAACTGGAGAAGGAATCGTTGATAAAATCTTCATCATCCGTGGCCAGAAAGTAATGCTGGATAAGGATTTGGCAGAGATGTACGGCGTAGAACTTAGAACTTTAAATCAGTCGGTAAAGCGCAATCTTCAACGATTTCC
>CAXTDG010000299.1:0-6206 GCA_964242675.1 uncultured Chitinophagaceae bacterium | reverse complement strand
CCATACGGGTGCGAAATATATATAACCGGTAAATCAATATTAGGAAAAATGTCCACCTTAATACTAGTGACGGCTTTGATGCCGAAGAAAAACAATGCGGCCACCAAAACCAGTATGGTGATGGGTTTCCGTAGTGCGAAGCGTATTAAATTCATCTTACAATTTTATTTACCACATAGGCTCATAAGACACATAGCAATCATCAAAGTCCTATCTTTTATTCTATCTAATCTTACAAACTATCTCTACATGCCTTATGTGCCTATGTTATTCTTGTCTAATTATCTGATCTGGCTTAAAAACAAATTGAAGTCGCCGGAAGCTGCAGCCTTTTGGAGCAACGCCTGCCACACGGTGATGTAAGAAACACTTACATCTGTCTCCGCTTTATTAAGTGCAAAAATGGCCTGCTGTAAATCCACTATATCGGTTAGTCCATTTCTATATAAAACACTTTTCTGGATGTAAGCATCTGAAGCCGATTTGTATTGCTGCGGCACTTCTTTAAACCGTTGCAGCGTATTGGCTATCCGCTGATCGGCCAATGCCAGTTGAGCTTTTAACTGGGTGCTTACCAAATCAGTTTCGGCCGCATAGCCTTTCGATAAAAATCGTTGGGCATTTACCTGGTGCCGAATCTTCGGCACGCTAATGATGTTCCAGGCAATAGATACACCGGCCACATAATTAGTACGGGTAGGGTTAATGCCTTTTAGTATACTTTTCGAATACCGCTCGTTGTAATCCGGCGTGTAATTATTCTCAAAACCGGAACCTCTGGTTTGGAAAATGCCAAATAGGTTCACTCCTGGCAGAATGCTTTTTTGTAAGTAATCTGCATACTTATCGCTCTGGGTTACCCGGCTTTGGTAAAACTGTACCTGCGGATTTTCGACCACTTCAAAGTTGTCGCTAAACGTGGAAGGAATTTGCTTGAAGAAATAAATTGTATCTAAATTATACTGCAAATCGTACTGCGGTTGCACTGTATTTAAAACACGGGTAAGCAGGTTGCGTTGTTCCTGTTCTCTTGCTTCTGCATCTAGTATCGCAATTCTGGCACTACTAATTTGTGCATTAACGATGGAAGAATCTACACCGGCAATTAGTCCATTTCTAGCCTTTGCCAGCACTACCTGCTGTATGTATTGTACCCTTGCCAGGTTAGCCTGCGCATTGGCAATTAGCCTTTGGGTAATCAGTAGGTTTAGGTAGGCGTCAGCAATACGAACGCCCTGCACAAATTGCTCTTGCACCACATCGGCTGAGTCGGTATTGGCTCTTGCCTCGAAGGCTTCAATTCTTGATTTTAACCGGCCAAATGAAAACACTTCCCAATTGGTATTGACTACGTACTGTGCACCAAAAGCGGCATTCCAGCTTTGGTTGGCAAACGATGGCCCCGAAGATGAAACACCCGCTACGCTACCAATGCTCAGCGGCCCGTATTGCCCATTTACCGTACCATACGCATCCTGAATACCAACCGTTACGTTGGGTAAATACTCATTCTTCGTATTGAGCACCAGTTCTTTGGAAGAGTTATAATAATTCTGCTTGGCCCGAATGGTTTGGTAGCTGTTCAGGCCATTTTGGATGGCGGCAGAAAGCAGCAGCGGAGCCTGCTGGGCAAATGAATGACAAGCCAAAGTCGGCAAGAGGATAAATAAGTAAAAGCGTTTGTTCACAGTAGGAAAATTCATAAAAACTCTATCCGTTTTTATGGTAGCTTAATCGTTGAAAATGTGGTTATACAATTATCGTTTGCTCCGTAATCTCCACGGCACAGGCTAAGGCTTTTTTGGCATCTCCTTCCCTGATCCTTTGCAGTAATTCTTCGTGTATCCCTTGCTTATCCAGAAATCGAATTGTATCAGCTGTTACACTGATAAAAGTTTTCTTTATCTGCACAGCAATGGTTTTATACAGGTCGGCTAGTATTTCATTTTTTGAGGACTCCGCTACTGCAATATGAAATTGCACATCTGCATCAATGCAGGCTTCTACCTGCTGCTGTTCTGCGGCTATTTTTCTTTTAGCTAAAAGAGCAGCCATCTTTTCAAGATCCTTATCCGTACGGTTGATCGCTGCTTTTTCAGCGGCTTTTACTTCCAGTAGCTGGCGTACTTCTTTCAAATCTGCTTTATCGGCACGTTTCAGGCGTTGGTGCAATGGCTCATCCAAGCCTTCATCCAGCATTACGAAAGTGCCTAATCCCTGCTTCACGTTTACCAGTCCGCAATTGGCTAAGATGCGTACCGCCTCCCGAACCGTAGATCGGCCTACTGCAAACTGCTGCATCAGCTCTGGCTCAGTCGGCAGCTTATCGCCGGATTTGTACTTGCCTGATTTAATGTAGGCTTTCAATTTTCCTGCAACGGTGTCGGCCAGCTACGTTCGCAGGGCATGATCTGGCTGTGTTGTCATAAGGTCATCATATCATCTGATGACTGCAAATATAGAAGCGTTTTACCGATACGGCTATCAAAAAAGTTTTAACCGCCTTCTGTACACAAACAGAATACCGCCTGCAAACATTTCATTCCTTTTACTTTGCCTTATAACTATACAATTGCTATGCATTTGAAAAAATACCTGCTTTGCCTGGTGGGCTTAAGTATATCATCTTGTGCGCTGGCACAAACTTCCCTCTCCTTAAATAAAGTCCGCCTGCAATGGAACCTCACTAAAAACGGCACCCAAGAATACGCTGTTTTCTTCGGCGATAAAATCGTTATCGAGCCTTCTAAAATGGGCTTCAATTTTACTGACAATGTAAAGATGGATAAGGATTTCCAGGTGTTGAAAATAGATTCATCTACTACCGATGAAACATGGAAACCGGTATGGGGCGAGGTGAGCAAAATCCGCAATCATTACAAGCAACTTACTGTTCATCTGCAGCAGAAAATGGCACCGAATGCTTTGTTGAATATTGTCTTCAAAGTGTTTGAAGATGGTGTAGGCTTTCGCTATGAATTCCCCGCCCAGCCTGCGTTTCATTACTTCGTTATTACGGATGAGTTAACGCAATTCAAACTCAGCGGCGACCATACAGCTTGGTGGATTCCAGGCGATTATGATTCTAACGAATACCTGTACACCACCAGCAAACTGAGCAATGTGAATGCCGCTCCCATTACGCTGCTCAGCTATGGCGAACGCAAGGAAAACCTGTCCGACGATAAAGCCGTACAAACGCCGCTAATGCTCAAAAGCGCTGACGGTTTGTACATCAATATTCACGAAGCGGCGCAGGTAAATTATCCTGCTATGCAACTGCATGTAGATGGCGGTAGCCATACCCTCAGCGCCAACCTGGTGCCCGATGCCTATGGCAATAAAGCCTACCTGCGTACGCCGTCCATTACGCCGTGGCGCACTATTATCGTTAGTGATAAGGCTACTGATATCCTGGCTTCTAAAATGATTCTAAACCTCAACGAGCCTTCTAAAATTGGGAACACTTCCTGGATAAAACCAGCCAAGTTTATGGGCATTTGGTGGGATATGCAAACCGGCCACGGCACCTGGAGTTATTCCAATCGGGAGGACACCCTAAATGCAAAGGGCCAGATGATATCCAACGGCACCCACAGCGCCAACACGGCCAACGTGAGAAAGTATATTGACTTTGCTGCCAGGCACCATATACAAGGCTTGCTGGTAGAGGGCTGGAATGTAGGCTGGGAGGCTTGGTACGGCAACTGGCAAGGCAAGCATTTCGACTTTGTAACGCCCTACCCCGATTTTGATGTGGCCGCTATACAACAGTACGCCAAAAGCAAGGGTGTGCAAATGATTATGCACAACGAAACCAGCGCCGATGCCAGTACTTACGATGTGCAAATGGACACAGCCTATCAGTTTATGAATAAGTACGGCTACACGTCGGTAAAAACCGGCTATGTGGGCCGCATCATCCCCCGGGGCGAACATCACGATGGCCAGTACATGATGAACCATTACCTGCGTGCCGCCGAAAAAGCTGCCCAGCACAAAGTGATGATTGATATGCACGAACCTTCCCGGCCAACAGGCCTGCAACGCACCTACCCCAACTGGATGGCCAACGAGGCCGGTCGTGGTAACGAGTGGAACGGCTTTGCTGATGGCAACCCGCCAGAGCATGAAACCATTATGCCCTTCACCCGGCTGATGGGTGGCCCCATGGATTATACCCCCGGCATTTTTAAAATGAAAGGCTATGCGGTAGGTGCACCGGCCCGGCAAATGCACACCACGCTGGCTAAGCAACTTGCCCTTTACATCACCATGTATAGCCCGTTGCAAATGGCGGCCGATGTACCTGAACATTACGAAGCCCACCTCGATGCGTTCAAGTTTATTGAAGATGTACCGGTTGATTGGGACGATACCAAAATACTGGAAGCCGAGCCGGGAGATTACCTCACCATTGCCCGCAAGGAAAAGGGAAAGGCGGCCTGGTTCCTCGGTGCTATTACCGACGAAAATAGTCGCACCACTACCCTACCGCTCAGCTTTTTAGATGCAGGTAAAAACTATGTAGCCACCATTTATCGGGACGCCAATAATGCAGATTGGAACACCAATCCCGAAGCCTATAACATTGAGAAATTTATCGTTACCAATACCACTAATCTGAATCTGAAACTAGCCCCCGGTGGTGGTACGGCTATTAGCATTGTACCTGCTACAGCAGCACAGGAGAAAACGATTAAACGGTATTGATAATTAATTTTGACTTTGTTGGTTTTCACATCACGGGTAGCATTTGCTGCCCTTTTTTTATGGGCCAAGCGGTAGTTCTGCTATAGTGCGACATTAACGATGGCACCGTTGAAAAGAGGATTCTAATGGGCTTTATTAAAACGAGGCAATTTCTTTAATTTTTCTTGTCGATATTGTAAGATCTTTTGCAACAAAAGGTTTCAGCGCTCTGCCTAAGCAACTTCGCTACAATCAAAAAAATGCACCGTTCGCAGGGGCAAAATACAGGAGGCTATATGAAAAAAAATCACCCACCCACTACCATTCTATATAAATAAAAAATAAATAATGGAAACACATTTCGCCCCCGAACTGCATATTCCTAACGGAACGTTCAATATTGACTTCTACACCCAACTTGGTGCATCAGAACATTTTTGCCTACGCAACGAAGATGGCAGCATCCATGTGGCGGAACTGGATATAAACGGTGCCATTTTTCACCTTCACGAAACCATGCCTTGGCTACCAGCGCTGGAACCTATAAAAGCCGGGGGCATAACTACAATTATCGGTTTGTTTGTACCGGATGTGGACGAAGTAATGCATCAAGCATTACAAGCAGGTGCCACCGAAATCAGCCCGGCACAAGACCATGACTATGGCTACCGGCAGGGCATGTTTAAAGACCCATTCGGGCATTACTGGCAAATACAGAAAAGGATATAGATTTTCTCGGCGCAGGGATTCCATTCTGTATAGCCTACTACTTATATCCAACTTTCACGCAATCCTTAGATAAAGAAAATGCTGCACTTAACAGAATCTGCTACAAGAGGAGAAATCGAACATTTCCGATTCCCAATAGTTTTACCCAAAAATGAAGCATACAATTATAGCAGGTGTAATGGCTGTTATCATTTTTGTAGCATGCCGTCCTACCAATGAAAAAGAAAAAAGAGGTGCCCTACCCCATGCAAAAGCAAACGTTATGTATTCTGTAAAACATATCAGTATTTCCATCAACAAAGGAGCAGATGCCGTGTACCAGTTTGCTGCTAATCCCGAAAACTTTCCGCAGTGGATAGCCTTTATGAAGTCTGTACAGAAAGAGGGTGATGCCTGGGCTGCCAAAACGGACTTAGGCGATATTCATATACACATGACAGCGCCTAATTCCTTAGGCGTAATAGACCATGTAGTTACCACCGCCACTGGCGATACCGTTACCAATCTGCTTCGGGTGGTTCCCAATGGCAGTGGCAGCGAGGTGATTTTTACTTTGTTCCGCCTGCCCGGTAAAACAGACGAAGCGTTTGCCAAAGACGCACAATCCGTAGAAACCGACCTGCAAACGCTAAAGAAAATAATGGAAAGCAAATGAGGCTTTTATTGTACCATTATGCTGTATTTAGTTAATAATTAACGCATATTCCTAAAAGTGTACCCAGAAATAACTTTGCAGATTGTTCTTGTACACGCTACGCATCCCGTACTTTTTGGCTTGCAAAAGG
>CAXTDG010000298.1:2060-6249 GCA_964242675.1 uncultured Chitinophagaceae bacterium | reverse complement strand
CTGTGCCTTCTGTTGGCGATGAGGCATTGCTCGGGCCTTTTACCGAAACAGATTCAGCTACTACCGGAACTTTCATTTTCTTAAAAAAGCCCTGGCCCGTTTTATCGCCCAGCCATTTTGCATCTACCATTTTTTGTAGCCAGGCAGGTATGGTAAAAATATCTTTCGCTTCATCATTCGAGCAATTGGCAGCTACCCCTTGCGCTACCTTTACCAGTGTATCAATCCCAACCACATCGGCCGTACGGAAAGTGGCTGATTTAGGACGACCGATGATAGGGCCGGTCAATGCTTCAATTTCATCAATGCTTAGCCCTAACTTTTCCATCAGGTGAATGATAGCCATAATACTGAAAACTCCTACCCTATTGGCTATGAAGGCTGGTGTATCTTTCGCCAACACAGTGGTTTTCCCTAAAAACAAATCGCCATAGTGCATTAAAAAATCAACAATGGCAGGGTTAGTTTCTGGTGTAGGGATAATTTCTAACAGGCGTAAATAGCGGGGCGGATTGAAGAAGTGCGTACCACAGAAATGTTTTCTAAAATCATCGCTACGGCCTTTTATAAGCAGATGAATAGGAATGCCGGATGTATTGGTCGTAATGAGCGTTCCGGGTTTGCGGAATTGTTCAACCTGTTCGTACACCTGCTGCTTAATGTCGAGTCGTTCTACCACTACTTCAATCACCCAATCGCAGGTGGCAATATCTTTCATATTGTCTTCGAAGTTGCCGGTGCGGATGCGTTTTACCACATCCTGCGTAAACACCGGCGAAGGGTTGCTTTTTACAGCAGTGGCCAATGCATCGTTTACAATTTTGTTTTTGCTTCCGTCAGGTGCCGCTATATCCAGCAACAAAACCTGCACCCCAATGCCTGCAAAATGACAGGCAATACGGCTGCCCATAACGCCACTACCCAATACTGCAACTTTCTTGATGGAACGATTCATACAGCAAAAATTTACGATTTACCTCAGAAACAGGTACCGCAAATTGACTAAAAATTAGTTGCATAAGCAACTAATTTTTGTATTAGAACTCATCTCAGAAACTGAATCTCTTTTATTTTAAATGAGTCAATGAGCATCCATGCCGCCTTGGGAACGTGCAGGCTGTCACTCATTTTTTTTGCTTCTGCTGCTGAAGCTACTTTATTGAATACAAAGGATCTGTGAGCGTAGTATTCTGTCATAGGATCATTCACCGAATTAGAGAAAATTCGCACATCGGCTGGAATCCGTTTCTTTATTTCTATACCAAGTAATTGTTGCTGATTATAAGGCTCACCCGTTTTACTAAACTTACCAGGCGGGTTGATAAAATAATACTGCACCACATTGAGCATACAAAGTGCTGTAAGTAATAAACCTGCAACTTTATAAGAGCGTACCTGCAGAATGATATATGCCGTTGCAATACTAATACCTACACCTAGTGGTACCATGCTAAAATCGTGGTTGTACGACCAGTCGAAAAGTATGCAATTGTAAAAAAAACAGGTAGTAAGCCAAAGCAGCAATGGCAACATGGGAAAGCCTTTTTTTCTGATAAACAAGAAAACCAAGCCTAAACAGATGGCCGTAATGCCTATACTACTTACTATGTTTCTGAAAAAAGCGAATAGATGGATGATATAATTGTCTTCATAGACAAGCGTTCTGGCTGCAGCCCTGTTGGTCCAGTATTCTATTACCTGCTTAGCACTAAAGTAGCTTGCATATTGCAAAAAAACCAGCCCAACGGCGGCAACAGCTACACATCCACCAAAGAGGCCTAATAATAACCAGTTTTTTTCTTTGTTCTTACTAAAAAGATAAAGGGAATAGCAGCTTATTATCCCCAATAAAAAAAAGGTAAACCAATCGAAATAAATCCCGGCAAAACCCCATAATGCAAAGATTGCTAGGTTAGGCCCATTCATCTTTTTCTGACGGAATACAAACTGCAAATACAGGTTGAACAAACATATTGCAAAAGGGAGCGACACTGCATCATGCACATATCCATTTCCATAAAACCATAGAGGGCCAGATAAAAAAAGAAAAATCAGAGCCGTGTACAGTGGAAAATGAGGCGATAACAAATTGTATTGTAATGTAGTAGTACGACCTAACCGGTATATTGATAGCACCACCAGCAAGTGGATAAGCAAATTGAGTAGTTGTATGCTAAGCGGAATGGAGGGCATATGGAGCGCTGTAAAAACGAGATAGGGTAGTATATACCAACCTGCACCTAACGACAGGTAGTAGGCATTACCAATACTATCGGAATAAGGTCCAGGCTTTAGCATTCGGTTCGCTTCTCCCTGGTAAGTCATAAGTGGTACATAACCAAAACGGGAAGCCCCACCGCCTTCTTTCCACGAAGTAATTCCGTTGAGAATAACTGCAGTATTGAATTCGTGATGTTTAGATAAGGGCCTATCAAGGTTGGGTAGTCTGAACAATATAGAAACGGCAAAAGCTGCCAATAAAATAAGATAGTGTTTCTTTTTTAGCGTAAGCTTCATAGATCAAAAGTTATTCTTTCTAACAGGCTTTAGTGAGCTGAGCATAAACGAAAACATAATTAACTGCATGCCCAGCGTAATGAACGAACCCGACGGCAGCACCACCCTGAAAAGTGAACTAGGATTCATAGGACCAAAGTGCGCCTTTTGCCATAAGGCTAATGCCACAAAAGCTAGGAAAATACCTACCAGAAACAATAAGATACCCAGCAGCAAGCCCCGTTCGAAACTAAAAAAAGCAATAACTTTTTTCTGCACCGGCCTTAATTTATATAGACCAATACTTTGCCCATAGAGCTTGGCTACCACATAAAACTGAAGCATTTGCAAACCGAGCAATAAAAAAACTGAGCAGAAATACAGCGTATGAATATCCAGCGTAAGGCGGGCAATTTTGATGTAGGAAAGACTTAGTACACAACCCAGGGCGGAGCCTGTGAGCAAGAAAAAAACTGCCGGAGAAAGCAATACCCAACGAGGCGCCAACAGTAAAATTAGCTTTAAGTGCCGCCAGCCATCCTGCCAGGTGCGGAGGTGCGGCTTACGACTACGCTGGTCTTTGTGCAGCGGCACTGGTACTTCCGCAATTTTCCAATGGCGGTAAGCAGCCCGGGCTATCAATTCCGTAGCGTACTCCATGCCGGTCGAAGCCATCTGTAATTCTGCATATTTCCCCCGGTTAAGGCCCCGCATACCGCAGTTGAAATCGCCCAGTTTTATTTTAAAAGAACGCCTGCCCAGGTATGAAATAACCGGAGTTCCCAAGTAGCGGTGGAGCAATGGCATAGCCCCATTTTCAATACCCCCTTTAAAACGATTTCCTACCACCAGATCATTACCAGCATCCAGGCTTTGCACAATGGCACCGCCTTCTGCAAAACGATAGCTTTCATCAGCATCCGCAAAAATGACGTGTGAGCCTTTTGCTGCTAAAATACCTTCATCCAGCGCTGCTCCATATCCACGTTCTTTTACTTCCACCACATTTGCACCGTTGGCTATTGCAATTGCCCTACTATCGTCGGTACTGCCATTATCCGCCACTATTATTTCGCCAGCTACAGCAATACTATCCAACAGGTTTTTAGCGTCGGCAATGCAGGCGGCTAATGTTTCGGCCTCATTCAAACAAGGAATAACGATGCTAAGAAAAGTAACGGGCATAATGGTTAAGCAGGGTCTGTTATCTGTAGAATTATTTGCTACTATGATACGCCTGCCCCTGCAGTAATTTTTTCTTCCGGGTTAATAAAATGCAGTTTACCTACTGCATCCTCAGCCATTAAAATCATTCCCTGGCTTTCGATGCCACGCATTTTGCGGGGAGCTAAGTTGGTAACAACCGTAACTTGTTTGCCCACAATTTCTTCCGGGGCAAAATGCAGGGCAATACCGCTAACAATAGTGCGGGTTTCAAAACCCAGATCAACTGAAAGTTTCAGAAGTTTGTCTGCTTTCTGCACCTTTTCAGCGGCGGTGATGGTGCCTACCTTCAAATCAATCTTAGCAAAATCGTTAAACTGTATTTCGGGTTTTACAGCAGCTTTTTCTTCTGCCACTGGTTTCTCAGAAATAGGCGTTTGTGTTGCATTTTCAACCATCTGCTGGCTGATAGATGGTTCTGAATTTCCTAACGACTGTTGACTGTCGAACGTTGACTGGTTCTCTGTCA
>CAXTDG010000298.1:0-2050 GCA_964242675.1 uncultured Chitinophagaceae bacterium | reverse complement strand
TTTCCTGTAGTTTTTGTATTTGGGCTTCTATTTCTTCGTTCTCGATTTTCCTGAAAAGTAGCTGCGGCTCACGTAAATTATAGCCCACACTTAGTAATTTTAATTTTCCTGCATTCTCCCATTCCAGCATACGATCAACCACTTTTAGCATGTAGCATATTTTCTGTGCTGTGCTAGGTAAGAATGGGTTGATATAAATGGCCAGGTTGGCGCAAAGCTGCAAACAAAGATGAAGTGTATTATCAATTGACTGCTGTGCTGCCTCTGTTAGCTGCCCGGCTTCATCTACCTTTTTTACTAACTTCCATGGTTCTTTTTTCTGTAAATAACCGTTGCCCTTTCTTGACAAATCAATGATTTCAAAAAGTGCATCCCGGAATTTGTAGCCCTCCAACAGGCCTTCAATTTTAGCTTTGGAAACACCTATATCTTTTATTAATTTTTTATCATCATCATCCAGTACGGCCCCATGCAAAGTTGGCACTTTGCCTTTGGTCAGCTTGTGCATCAGCACCATGGCCCGGTTTACAAAATTTCCAAAAATGCTTACCAGTTCGCTGTTATTTGCCTCCTGAAAACCTTTCCAGGTAAACTCACTATCCTTTGTTTCAGGAGAAATGGTAGTCAGATAATAACGTAGCACATCGCCCATTTGCGGGCCACCATTCGCAGGTTTTATCCAATTGTTGATGTACTCATCCATTTCAATACTCCATCCCCGGCTGGTACTCATCTTGTCACCTTCCAGGTTCATAAACTCGTTGGCAGGTACATTGTCCGGTAAAATATCGCCATGCAATTTCAGCATCACGGGGAAGATAATTGAATGGAATACGATATTATCCTTACCAATAAAATGCACCAGCTTCGTGTCTTTGTCCTGCCAGTAAGGTTTCCAGTCTTTGCCTGTATTCAGGCTCCACTGCTTGGTAGCACTGATGTAGCCAATGGGTGCATCGAACCAAACATAAAGAACTTTGCCTTCGGCTCCAGGCACCTTTATCCCCCAGTCTAAATCTCTTGTTACAGCACGGGGTTGCAGGCCGGCATCCAGCCAGCTTTTGCATTGGCCCAGTACGTTTGTTTTCCAGTCACTTTTATGCTCATCTAAAATCCATTGGCGCAGGAAATCTTCATGCTTATCCAGCGGCAGGTACCAGTGTTTGGTGGCTTTTTTTATAGGTTGATTTCCGCTAAGCGTACTACGAGGGTTGATCAATTGTTCCGGACTAAGCGATGTACCGCAGCGTTCGCATTGATCGCCAAATGCATTTGGATTGCTACACACCGGGCAAGTACCAATGATAAATCGGTCGGCCAGGAAAGTATTTGCCGCTTCGTCGAAATACTGTTCGCTTTCCTTTATTTCCAGATCGCCTTTATCGTTCAACGCTGTGAAAAACTCTTGCGCCGTTTCGTGGTGTAATGGCGAAGAAGTACGATGGTAGATATCGAAGGAAATATTGAAATCAGCAAAATTTTGCTTTAGAATCTCATGGTATTTATCAACGATTTCTTTAGGCGTTGTACCTTCTTTCATGGCTTGTATGGTGATAGCAGCACCATGTTCGTCGCTGCCACATACAAATACCACATCTCGTTTTTGAGCCCGCAGGTAACGTACATAAATATCAGCCGGCACGTATGCCCCGGCCAGGTGACCAATATGCTTTAGCCCATTGGCATAAGGCAGGGCCGAGGTAATTAAATATCTTTTAGGTTCCGTCATTTTTAGCGCTTTGTGCAATTATTTAGGTTGCAAAAGGGGCCGCAAACTTACGGAATGCGGGGATGATGATTTTAGCTCTTATTTTGCTCAAAGCAGGTCACTCTTGTTTATTTAAAAGTGTCGAGTACTGATTGTACTGCTGTTTTAAAAGCAGCAGGCGCCGTTGGCTTGTAATCCAGTGTAAGTGCCGATATACTATTATCAGTTGTAAAGGTTTTAATGGAAGCAACAGTCTGGTTTCCTTTAACTCCTACGCTAACTAAAGTTACTTTTTCTCCAACAGGAATGTTTTTAAAAGCAATTAAGGCTTCCAGATAAGGT
>CAXTDG010000297.1:0-6250 GCA_964242675.1 uncultured Chitinophagaceae bacterium | reverse complement strand
GTGTTACATAACCCGCCTTTATTTTTAGAGCTTCAATAGCATTGGCCAGGTACACAATAGGTGCATTCCAGTTAATGGCAATTTCGTTGGACGCATAAGAACAAACTACATCGGAATAAGTAGTTTCGGGTTCGGAAAATTCGTACATGCAGCCATCCTGCTTGCCGGGGTTAGGCCCACCCACCAGCAGGCCGGGTACCGGTTCAGTAATCCCATCAGCCGTAGACTGTCGATGATGCGGAAACATGGGCGATTTGCTACCAAGGCCGGTTACAAAACAGTAACCGGTAGCATTGCGGCCCAGCAGGTAATCGAGGTTGGTAAGAGCCGCATCCAGATATTTTTTATCGCCACTAAGCTGATAAGCCTGAACGAGTAATACACCCTGATTGCCTGCGTTTGAATTACTGCCCCAGCCAAAGTCATTTTTCGCTCCGCCCATCACCGTTCTAAAGGCGTTAGTTGAAACGCTGTTTAAATATTCACCGGCCATCTTTAGAATTTTGGCCTTCATAGGGGCTATATCTGCATTGGTAAATTTAGGCAAGTTTTTGGCAAAACGTAGGAAAGAATAATACCCCATCATGCCCACGTTGCTCCACCCCGGTAAATTCACATTATCTCCCAAGTGCTTTTTAACCACTTCGTAAAAATCTTTGTCCCTTGTAGTGATATACAGTTCGGAAGCTGCCCAAAACCACTCATCGTTAAAATTTTTATCGCCATAGCCCCCAGTGGAAATGGCTGGTTTGAATTGTTGATTGATAGCATCCTGATTATACGCTAACGCAGGATTTTGCACTGCCCAGTTCCAGGCTTTTTTTGCAGCTTTCAGGCAGCTATCGCTCAAGCCCGGCAATTGCTTTTTGTAACTGCTTAAAATGCGACTTGCCTGTGCAGCAACAGCAGCAAAATCCAGCGTAGCCGCAGTACCTTTTTGCACTACGTAGCGGGTTGCTTTGGTAATGCCGGGCATCACCATACCATCGAAGCTGGCGTTGGTGCATTTGTTATATACGCCGCCATCATTTGGGTCTTGCATAGTCAGCATCCAGCGCAGGTTGTAAATGGCTTCATTCAGCACATCCGGCACGCCATTTCCGCTTTCCGGAATGTTAGTCGTAAGCGTTTTAAAGTAGTCCCAAAAATCTTCATAAGCTGACAGCAGCGTACCCATCGTAATGCCGGAGTTGACAATGTATTTATTGTAATCGCCAGCATCGTACCAGCCGCCCGGCGTAGCAATCACAGTGCTTCCGGGTCGCTCTTTGGTAGCAGCCGAACCATGCACCAACACTATATTGTCGGGGTGTCCAATGGATCGGTGCCACTTACCTGCATACGGTTCATCCAGCGGCATAGAAGCCCGCTGATAATAATAGCCTTTCAGCGTAGCTACAGCCGCTAATTTATTGGCTGCATCACCTATTTCAAATATATACGAATGGCCCAAATTGGGTACTAAAACCACAAAGCTGCCTTTGCCTTTTAGCGCAGAAAAATCGGCCCACTTCGTTTTGGTGGAGGAGTTGGCGGACTGCTTTTCCGCACTAAGCGTACCGCTAAAAACGGTGTCTCGCAGGTTAGTAGAAGTAACATAAAAATCAGTAGCAACTGTTTCCCCGGTAACCACAGCTAGCTTAGGTGCGTTGGGGTAAAAACCGAGTTGGTTCAGTTTAATCCGGGTGGTTACGGATTGGGCAAGCAAGAGACCGGGCAACACTATGATCAGTACCAGCAAAACCGTTATTAGCTTGCTGTAGATTCTGCCTTTTTTCTTCATGGTAACAATCATCTAATGGCTAAAAATTAGCTGGCATGGTAAGCGTTATAGCTGCTCCGTTGTAAAGCGATGTTTTGTCGGCTTCCTCCGGCTTATCGGCACTGCGGGGGCGGCTAGCGCTTACCCATATTACCCTAAAAGTTCTGTTTATCAGCATACCGGCAAAACTGCCTTCCCGCTTGCCAATTGTTAGCTGCTTTGTTGCTTGCTTATAGGTAAAAGGAATGTTACTAAACTGCCCCTTTTCGTACTGGTAGGTAGTATCGCCATCTTCGTACAATTTGAAGGCAGCATCTTTGCCCGTATACACAAACAGCGTAATGGTGTCGGCCTTCTTTTCTGCTGTATATTGCAATTCAGGCCCAAAGGGAATAATGGAACCTTCTTTTACATAAAGCGGCATTTTTTCGTAAGGCGCATCCGCCGTTATGTGTTGCCCACCGGTGTTATATTTACCCGTATAGAAATCGTACCAGCCCTGGCCTACGGGTAGGTACAATTGCTTGTTCCTGTCCTTATATGTGTACACAGGATTGATGAGCAACGATGGCCCGAACAGGTACTGGTCGGCAATGTTTTTTACCGCCGTATCCTTTGCAAAGTCCATAGACAGGCTACGCATCATGGTGTAGTTGTCATGGTACGTCATACCGGCTAAGGAGTACAGGTAAGGCATCAGCCGGTAACGCAGTTTATTGTAATACAGCAGGCTTTGGTATGCCGGGTGTTCTGGCGGTGCTATGTTATAAATTTCCCGAAATGGAAACTGCCCGTGCGACCGGAAAATAGGCACAAACGCACCAAACTGGTACCAGCGGGTTTGCAGTTCCCGCCACTCATCCAGGTCGGTTCCTTTGGCGTTTTCGTACCGGCGTTCTACGGCAAATCCACCAATGTCCATCGTCCAGAAAGGTAGGCCGCTCATGGAATAATTAATACCGGCCGCAATCTGCGTTTTCATATCGCCCCAGGTGCTGGAAATATCGCCGCTCCAGATGGTAGCCCCGTAGTGTTGCGAACCTGCAAAGCCAGAACGGGTCAGCAAAAACACTCGTTTATCAGGGTCAACGGAACGCTGGCCCTGGTAGATGCCTTTTGCATTTTCCAGCGGGTAGGCGTTGAGGTATTCTGCTGTGATTCCTGTAGAAATAGGTGTCATTTGTGCCTTCCTTTTTTCTGGCGAAACGTTAGACAAGATATCCGGCTCGCTGGCATCCATCCACCAGGCATCCACGCCTTTGTTGTAGAGTTTTTTATTAATTAAATCCCAGAAACCCTTCTTCGCATTGTCGTTGAAAGCATCGTAAAGAGTAGAGATATAACCTTTGGCAATCCAGTCCCGCTGGCGGTCGGCAATATTGCGTTTGTACAACCAGCCCTTTGCTTCAAAATCCTTGTACGCATCAATGCCCTCGTACATTTTGGGCCACACGGAAATCATAAAATGCGTATGGTATTGACGGTGCAATTGAGCAATCATACTATCAGCATTGGGGAAGCGACTGGCATCAAAATCCTGGCTTCCCCAATCGGCTTCTTTCCAATAGCTCCAGTCCTGCACAATGTTGTCCAGCGGAATGCGACGTCTTCTAAATTCCGCAACGGTATTCAGTAGTTCTTCTTGCGTCTTGTAACGCTCCCGGCTTTGCCAAAAACCCATAGCCCAGCGGGGTACAATAGTCGCCTTACCGGTGAGGGTTCGGTAGCCTGCAATCACTTCGTCCATGCTGCTGCCTTTTACAAAATAATAATCCAGTTGCTGACCAGCTTCGGAAGCAAAAGAATACGTATTGGCATCAGCAGCCGGTACCGGGCTTTGCCAATTAGCGCTGATGTAAGATTCGCCACCATCCGGTATCCACTCCATTTTGATGGTATATTTTTTTCCCTTTTGTAATTCGGGGCAAACCAGCGCTGCACCGGGATTCCAGGCCTGCCGCCAGCGGTCGAGCATCATTTTTCCATCTATCCAAACTTTTAAATAACCAGCATAGGTGAAGCGAAATGTATGGATGCCATTGAAGTCAGAAGCAAATGAACCTTCCCAAGTGATGATACCGTTTTGCGGTTTGAAATTTTCCGGCAAGCCTTTTTTTATATCGTCCAGATAAGGGTAATCGATGGCAGATTCAGCTTTGGTAAGTAGCACATCGCCAGGCTTGTTTTTATCGTTGCTATAGGTAGCTGTTAGCCACCCGTATGCACCGTCTTTGTCGTACAATTTCAACTTTGAGAGCGGCATATAGTTCCGGGTATCGCCCACTTTTGTAATGGAGTAATTATCCCACAGGATGCCGTAGTTTTTGCTGCTTACCAAAAAAGGAATAGCTACTTCGGTATTGTTTTGAAACAGCAGAACTTGCTTTCCTTTATAATTCATCACGCCTTCCTGGTGCTGGCCCAGACCGTAGTAAGCGTCATCGGTTGTAGTTTCAAAGGTTTGAGAAATGCCGTAGCTGTTCTGCCCTTCGAACACGGCGGGTGTCAGCGTTCGGCCTCCATAGCGGCGTTCGGCTAGCAACGGTTTACCCATTTTATCTAAAAAAGAAACCGCACCTGTAGGTAAAAAAACAGTTGCTGTTAAGGAAGGCGTTTTCGCCACCACGTTATCACCGGTTTTGGTTACGGTGTAATTTTTAGAAGCAGTTGTGTAAACGGTAATCAGGCTTTTTCTTTCTGGGATATCTGTTGTAGCAGCTGCCGTTACCCTAATGATATTATCAGTGATTATTTGTAACCGTACTGCTTTTGTATTGCCCGATAAATTAGGGTTGGGATAAATAACAACACCGTCTTTTGTTTGGGAAAAACCTTGTGCAGGCGTATTGGTTTGCCCGTAACTGATGATTCCAATCAATAAGAAAAAGAATAACGTTTTATGTTTTAGCATACTAATCGTTTGAATAGATTTTTTATGGGGTGAAGGCTGGAATTTAATATTTGAGTTTGGGTGAGTCGGAGAACATAGGGCTACGAAGTCAGAGACTTCGTAGAGCGACTAGCTTTCTATTCTGTTATTGAAGGCCTAACGTACCCTTTCACCGCATTCAGTTTAAGTACACCGGTTTTTAATTCTTTTGAACTTGCAGTAATAGTAATTTCTCCCTCACCGCCAGTCGACTGTACGATTACCTGTGCTAGCCCGTTGAAGAGTTCCCGTTTCCAATCGGCAGCAGGGGTAATAATTTGAAACAATCCAGGGTTCATGTTTACCACATCCCAGGGTTGTTTTTTGAGTAGCGGTGTAGCTGCAATAGCGATAGTATTAAGACCTGTTTTTAGCTGCGAGGCGGTCAGTTCAAAAACATTTCCTTTTGGTGATTGCGGCAGGTTGGTGGCGATGGCTTTTCCATTAATGTAAATGGATTGTTCCCTGCCAATGCTGTTGTAAAAGAAGGTCAGTTTTTCGTTGCCTTTTAACGCTGGCATTATAAAGCTGCCCCGGTACACCAGCGCTTTCACGGTATCGCCAAATTGTTGTGTACGGTCGTTGGTAAAAGCAGTTTGCCAGTCGGCATTATTGTAAGTAGTGGCCGTTTCGCTTGTAGCCGTTATGTCAGCCACCCGTTTCTCTTTTAAGCTGTCAATTGTTACTACCTGTATGCCTGGCAAAAACTTGTCCGGCTCCAGCGAAGTGGGTTTGCCGTTTCCTACGCCTATGATTTTTCCCGACCCCTCAATGGCAAAAGTAATTTCGTTATCAGCTGTGGGGACGGGTAGATTGGCGGCATCTTTTGTACTGACGGTTAGGATGGCAATATCTTCTTTATCAGCCTTTATAATTTGCTCGTTCGAGGCTAGTTCGATGCTGGTGGCATTGCCAGTAGTTTGCACTTTATCCCTGATAGTTTTTACCCCTTTTTTATAACCAACTGCTTCCACTGTTCCCGGCTGGTAGTTCACCTTCCATTCCAAATGACTATTGGGTGGCATCTGCTTCTTGCCCAAGCTTTTTTTGTTGAGAAATAATTCTACTTCATCGCAGTTGCTGTATACCCATACAGGTATCTCCTGCCCTTCTTTGCCGGGCCAGTTCCAATGGGGTAAAATGTGTACAATTGGCTTATCCATCCACCAGCTTTTCAGGTAGTACGCATCGTCTTTAGGGAAACCGCACAAATCCATCATACCAAAAAGCGAAGTAGTGGAAGGCCAGCCATAGGGCGTAGGCTCGCCCCGGTAGTCGAAGCCCGTCCAGATGAACATGCCCGCCAGGTAGGGCCGCTCAGCATACCATTTCCAGCCCTGCTCCAGGCTTAGCATACTGCTGTTTTGCGGCTCGTCGTACGCTGCCCGATAATGCTTTTGCCCATCATTGGTATACTCACCACGGGTAGCCACGGTAGAGCCTTCTTCCGTACCCCAGCTAGGTTGCGTAGGAAATTGCTTGTGCTGCACGTCCGTGTTTTTGTTCATTACATAGTTGTAGCCCATCAGGTCTATTGCACCGGCAATGCCCTGAGTAAT
>CAXTDG010000296.1:0-6297 GCA_964242675.1 uncultured Chitinophagaceae bacterium | reverse complement strand
TATCCTTTTGTATCTATTTGTTTTCACCACAAACCGGACTGGTCGAGCCGTTTTCTTATTATACCAGTCATGCAACACACTGTATAGCAGGTTTGTAGAGGAACGAACTGGAGCTCAAGAGAATGCAGTATATAGCTACCAGAGCAAAGCTGCATGTGAAAATCGGAGAAATTATAGTAATATCTGGATCAGTAATAGTGCAGTATAAACCAATTTAAATTTAGATAGCAGAAGGGTTGAGCTTATGCTTCTTTTGTTTATGGAAAGCCGGACAATTATGATTAGTGAGTAAGCTTTTTTCCTTTTATTTGTATAAATAAAAAATCTGTTTTGAAACATTATTTCTCTTTCTTTCTGTCAGTGGCAATAGTGATGATGTGTTCATGCAGCAAAACAATTATTGACCCTGCTCCGCCGCTTGTTGATTCTCTTGAACTATTCAGAAACCTAACAGATTCCTTTTCTTATACAATAGATGGACAGCGCTTTGATGGTACTTCCTCATACGGTTTTGGTAAAAAAAATGCAGGAGCCAATCTGGATACAGTTAACCGAAGCTGGCGTTGGAGTATTGATACAACTCAGTATTCTATCAATTATGCTTTAGGCAATCTTGGGAACGTTTCTAATGGGTATATAAAAATTAATTTAATTAAAAACTTTAAAAACATCGATTTAGCCTATCGAATTCTACCATTTGTGAAATGGCCAACTTCTGCAGCGGAAATTCAGATGTATGCATTGGGCAAGCATCCATTTGCTATAGATTTTGACCGACATAACTACCAGGATGGTATTGCCCTTTCTGTAAGAGGACCGAACGCTACATCCTGGATTTCATATATCGGTGCCTCTGCGCAAAGCACTACCAGTATACCATATAATAGTCAGGCTAATTCAGTTTTTGAAGTTACCCGGTTACAGAAGTTGTCAACAAACGAATATGACTATCTGGTAGAAGCCCGATTTTCCGCAAATATTTTCGGTGCTGGTGAGGCAATCAAAAAGCTTGAAAATGGGTATTTGAGAATTCACATACGAGATTACTAGAACGGTTAACAGTGTCAATAAAAAAGCAGAAGAAATGATCTTCTGCTTTTTTATTAATGGTAAGTTTAAAAAAATCCCGGCCATAAAAATGACCGGGCTAAATCCATAATCTTATGACGAGAGTAACCGCATATCAAACCACGTTTTCTCTCAATTATTTTATTGTTTTAAACTAGTGTGCCTCCAGCCAATTCAATCCTGTTCCAGCCTCTGCTTCCGCCGGAATATCATTCGGCAATATCAACGCATGTTTCATACAGTCCAGCACCATTGGGGTAAAGGCCTCTACTTCATCCCTGGGTATATCGAATACCAGTTCATCATGCACCTGCATAATCATACGACCAACAAAGCCATTGTCTTTAATAGCCTGGTAAATTTTAATCATGGCCAGCTTAATCATATCAGCCGCCGTTCCTTGTATAGGGCTGTTAATAGCATTTCGCTCCGCAAAGCCCCGAACGGTAAAGTTGCTGCTATTAATATCCCGTAGCCAGCGTTTGCGGCCCAGCATTGTTTCCACATATTGGTGTTCCCGTGCAAAGTTGATGTTGCTATCCATGTATTTCTGAATATTGGGAAACTCGAGGCGATACTTATCAATAATGTCCTTTGCCTCGGCCCGGGGAATGGCCAGATTCTCGGCCAAGCCAAACGCACTTTGCCCATAGATGATGCCGAAGTTTACGCTCTTGGCTTTGTACCGCATTTCCTTAGTTACCTCTTCCTCCGGCACACCAAACACTTTGGCCGCAGTGGCTTTGTGTACGTCTCTGCCGTTCAGGAAAGCGTCGCACATATTTGGGTCGGCGGTAATGGCAGCTACAATACGAAGTTCAATCTGGCTATAATCGGCACTCAGCAACACATGGTTTTCATCCCGTGGTATAAATGCCTTGCGTATTTCCCGGCCCCGTTCCGTACGGATAGGAATGTTTTGCAAATTGGGATTGGTACTACTCAACCGACCCGTAACAGCCACCGCCTGTGCATAGGAAGTATGCACCCGGCCCGTCTTGCGGTTTATTAGTTTGGGCAGGGCATCTACATAAGTGCTTTGCAGTTTGCTCAGTTGTCGGTGGGCCAAAATATCAGAAGCTATTTTGTGGTTCTTTGCTAGTTTGGTCAGCACATCTTCCCCGGTTGCGTACTGGCCGGTTTTGGTTTTGCGGGCACTGGGGTCAAGCTTTAGTTTTTCAAATAGTATTTCGCCCAATTGCTTTGGCGAGCCCAGGTTAAATTCCATCCCCACTTGCTCGAATACGCTTTCCTGTGCCAGGCGGGCCTGCCAGTCCAATTCTTTGCTATAGTCCTGCAAAAAAGGAACGTCAATCCGTACGCCTTCAAATTCCATCCCCGCCAGCACTTTTACCAGTGGTAGTTCCGTTTCTTCCAGCACCCGTTTTACCTGCCGCTTTTCTACTAGCGGTTCAAATATTGCTTTCAGTTGTAGGGTAATGTCAGCGTCTTCGGCCGCATATTCCGATACTTTGTCCGGATCAACATCCCGCATGGTTACCTGGCCTTTTCCCTTTTTGCCAATCAGCTCTTCGATATGAATGGGTTCGTAGCTTAGGTATTGAGCACTCAGTAAATCCATACCCCGGAGGCCTTCCGGTTCTATTACGTAGTGGGCCAGCATGGTATCGTACAGCGGTCCTTTCAACTCTATGCCGTACCATTTTATCACCAGCAAATCATACTTAATATTTTGCCCCACCCAGGTAATGGAGGCATCGTCCCATAGCAAACGAAATTTTTCCAAAAGAATAAGTGTATGCTCCCGGCTAGGCGGGCAGGGCACATAATATCCTTCGCTCACCTGCCAGCTAAAGCTAAGCCCTACCAGTTCGCAGTCGTTGGCATTAATACTGGTGGTTTCGGTATCAAAACAAATCTGTTTTTCGGTACCCAGTTTTCTGAGTAAATCTTCAATGGCATCATCTCCCCGCACTAATCGATAGTCATGTGGCGTATTGTTGATGTTTTTAGTGGCTGCCAAACCTTGCGGTGGCGTATCGTCTTCGGTATCTATGGTGCCACCATCTTCGGCAGCTGTAAGGGCTGCAGCATTGCTTACCACATTGGTGGTGCTAAACATATTTAGCTGCTCGCCACTGGCCGACAGGGTACGGGCATTTTCAGCAGGCTTATCAAACATATTGAAGCTATCGCCCAGTATGCGTTTGCCAATGCTTTTAAATTCCAGTTCCGTGAAGATTTCATTCAACGCATCCATGTTGTAGTCCTTCAGGCAATATTCTCCTTCATGAAACTCCACCGGCACATCCAGCAGAATAGTCGCTAGCTTTTTGCTCATAATGGCTGAGTCTTTTCCGGCCCTTATCTTCTCGCCCAGCGAGCCTTTTATCTTATCGGCATTCGCCAAAATGTTTTCGATATTATCGTATTCCGCAAGCAATTTGGCAGCAGTCTTTTGGCCCACGCCCGGTATACCGGGAATATTATCCACTGCATCACCCATCAGGCCCAGAATATCAATCACCTGCTCTACCCTTTGGATGCCCCATTTTTCACAGACTTCCTTTGGCCCATAAATTTCTTCCGGATTGCCAAACGTGCCAGGGCGGTAGATAAAAATATTTTCATCTACCAGTTGTCCGTAGTCTTTATCGGGCGTTACCATGTACACCTGGTAGCCTGCTTTGCCGGCTTGTTTAGCCAGGGCCCCAATGGTGTCATCGGCCTCGTAGCCATCCACTTTTACCACCGGTATATTAAAGCCCGTAATGATTTTTTTGATGTCGGGGAGGGCAGCGGTCAGGTCTTCCGGTGCTTCCTGCCGGTTAGCTTTATACTCTGCAAAGTCGGTATGGCGGGCTGTAGCCACGCTACTGTCGAACACTACCGCTATATGGGTAGGTTTTTCTTTTTTGATGAGATCGTACAGCGTATTTGTAAAGCCGAATTGAGCATTAGTGTTACGGCCTTTACTTGTAATGCGGGGACTGCGGATAAGAGAATAATAAGCCCGGTAAATGAGTGCCAGGGCATCCAGCAAAAAAAGCTTCTTTTCCATGGTGGCAAGGTAAGGCGAGGAGGTTTAAAGTTTAAAGTTCAAGGTTTAAAGTTCTATAATTGCAGGTTCGCAAACTCTCAGGTTCATTTGTCAATTCTCTTTAACCATTAACACCTTGAAATTGTCGTTACAAACTATCTTTAACCCATGAAAAAGTGGTTTTTTTCTATTGTATTCATCTTACTAGCTTGCAGTTTTTCTTTGGTGCAGGCACAATGTTCTATCTGTAGCAAAACCAGTGCTCAGCAAGGCGAAAAGGCCGGAAAGGGGATGAATGGTGGTATTGTGTACCTGATGTTTATGCCGCTGGCTATTATGGGCTACGTAGGCTACCGATGGTGGAAACAGGAAAAGGAAATTACCTCTTAATACAAAGATTTGTTTCATTTTTCCAGTCTATAATTATAATAATCAATAGACTAAGCCATCATGTTTATAGAATTCTATAGCTCTTATAAGAGTATCTGTCTTTCTTGAAAATAGTTCGTTGAAACGATTCAAATCGAATCTAAGTAACTCTCCGCTGTTTAGTCCTAGTAGTAAAAAAAACTCGTCCATATTTTTTGCTGGTCTTCTTACTATGTATGTTTCTAAAATGGTTGGCCAGCAATAAAATTTACCCTCGATTGTGATGCCTTGTTTAGTAAGTTCAATCGTCTGGTTTTTGTTTTTAGGAAACCGCTTTACCAATAAAAGTAAAACACCTGCAACAAGGATTAAGATCGAAACAAAACTTATGGATTTAGGTGTATTAAAATAATGACTGACTGCAGCAGTTAAGACTACACTAATCCAAATACAAAAGAAAATAGCAGAAAACTTGCCTGTACTACCGGCATCGATAATAGTTTGGCTTGGGAAAGTTCTATTTGGGCCTGCATTCTCAACTAAATAATCAGTTGTTTGAATTACTGAAGAATTTTTAAAAAACAAGTAACCCAATGAGCGTTTATTATAATTTTTTTCTTGTTTTTCAATCAAGCAAAAAAAGTCAAATCTTAACTGGTCGTCCTTTGAGAGGGGTTGTATTGGTTCCATCGGTGGCTTATTACCCACAAATTTATGTCAACCGTTCCGCTGCTTCTTTCAACGTTTCTTCCTTTTTAGCAAAGCAAAACCGTATTACCTTATTCTCCGTTCCATCACTATAAAAAGCCGAAACAGGTATGGTTGCCACCCCATAATTGGTGACTAGTTCTTTTGCAAAATCGGCTTCGCTTTTATCGCTTACTCCTTCATAACTATATAGCTGAAAATAGCTGCCAAAGGTGGGCAAAGGTTTTAATGAAGTTGCCTTCATAAGGCGCTGAAAATATTCCTGCTTCCGTTGCATCTCTGCACCTAATCCCAGGTAAGCATCTTCATTTTGTAAAAAGGTAGCCAGCCCTACCTGCATAGGTGTGTTTACGCTAAAGCAATTGAACTGGTGTACTTTCCAGAACTCTTTAGTAAATGTTTCCGGTGCAATACAGTAACCAATTTTCCAGCCGGTGCAGTGGTAAGTTTTGCCAAATGAGAAGCAAACAAAACTTCGCTCTAGCAAATCAGGATAGCGTAATATGCTTAGGTGCTGTTTGCCTCCAAAAATCAGATGCTCATACACTTCATCACTCAGAATGAAGATGTCTGTTCCTTCAACTGTTTTCCGCAGTTCCGCTATGTCATTTTCACTGAGTACACTGCCGGTAGGGTTGTGCGGACTATTGATCATTATCATCTTCGTACGAGGCGTAATGCGGCTGCGTACTTCGATCCAGTCAATGCTATAATCAGGATGACGTAGCTTAATTTTTATTGCTACACCGCCATTGATTTCAATGTTTGGGATATAACTATCGTACACCGGTTCTAAAACAATGACTTCATCGCCGGGGCGAATGACAGATGTAATAGCCGAATAGATAGCATAGGTGCCGCCGGGAGTAATGGTGATATTTTTATCTGCATCTATCGGGGTTCCATACAGCTTCTCTGCCTTTGCTGCAATAGCCTCTCTTAATGGCTTGTAGCCAAACATGTGGGCGTACTGGTTAAATCCATTTTGCATTGCATCATTCACCAAAGCCATCAACCGGCTATCCATTGGAAAATCCGGAAAACCTTGCCCAAGATTGATAGCACTGTGTTCTATGGCCAGCGAACTCATTACTGTAAATATGGTAGTGCCTACGTTAGGCAATTTGCTTTGTATTATCACACCTAATTAT
>CAXTDG010000295.1:0-6303 GCA_964242675.1 uncultured Chitinophagaceae bacterium | reverse complement strand
AGCCTTATTAGAGCTACATCTGCCGATAAGGCGAAGATGAGGCTGCAAAACATTTTCAGCTTGCACGGCGATTTTTTCGACGAGCAAAAAATTATTCCGGTTGTAGGTGATCTATTTGATGAGCAATTAACCGGGCAACTGAGCAGTAATTCGCTACTTGTTAATGTAACCAACATTATTCATTCTGCCGCCAATACTTCATTTGCCAAAGTGAAGGATGATCTGGTAGAGAAGGCCAATATTGGTGGGTTAACTAAGATTTTGCTTTGGGCAAAGCAACTGAAAAGCCTGAATACTTTTATGTATGTAGGTACTGCAACTATTTGTGGTAAAGATGTAAAGAACAGGCTGGTACTGGAAGAGGAAACACCTAATCTGAAAGCCAACCATCTGGTAAAATATACCTACACAAAAATGCAGGGTGAACTGCTACTGAAGCAGCATTTACCCGAAGATAAAATACTGGTAGTTCGGCCATCTATCATCATGGGTGATAGCCGTAACGTAGAGCCTCGTTCGCCGGTAATACTTTGGGCATTGGCCACTATGAATAAGCTACGCCTTGTGCCTGCTGAAGCGTATGCTTCTTTAGATATGGTGCCGGTAGATTTTGTTGCCAACGTGATGACTCAGCTATTATTTGCTAAACGGAATCATAACGTGTATCACATTTCGGCTGGTAATGATGCTTGTACTTCGCCACGCAAACTAGCCAGGGTGTTTGATAACTATTTTGATGACATGCTACCGCACCGTTTTATTGGTAAGCACATGCTCAATCCGCTAAAGCTTTGGGCAAAAGGCAAACTGCCAGTAGGGCATGAATTGTACGAGCATTACTTACACCTGGAGGAACTACAATATCAAGTTGAAGAGTTAAGCAATCAGCGTATGCTGTTTGCGGGGCTTGGTCCTTATCGGGAATTTGCTGAACTGGGCCAGCGTTTCGACAACACCCGTATTATTCAGGATTTAGGAATTACTCCATCGCAACCGGGCCACATTTACATTCATAATTGCTTGAAGTATATCGAAAGAATTAATCTGTTGGAGGGTGCTATCGATCCTTAGTAGAATTGGCAGGCACATCTATCACAACTCAGTCTGTACTATCGGTATTATACAATCACTGTGATGAATTATAGCAATTGTAAATGCCGAGAGAAAACTGTCGCTGACGCTGTCGGCAGTATAGCAGTCATGCCTCACAAATGTTTTCTGTGAGGCATTATTTTATCTGAATTTTTCGATGAAAACCTATCTTAATCCAATAAAAAATCCCTGATAAATGATTTTATCAGGGATTTACTTTTTCTAATATTATAGGTTATGCTGGTTCGCTTACTACCAACCGGAAACCATTTCCATGAATATTTACAATCTCAATAGCTTCATCTTCTTTCAGGTACTTGCGTAGTTTGGCAATGTACACATCCATACTGCGGCCATTGAAATAGGTATCGCTACCCCAAATTTTCTTCAAGGCTTTTTCCCGGCTCAACAGGTCGTTCTTGTGCTCGGCCAGCATTTTCAGCAACTCGTTTTCTTTAGGCGAAAGCGTTTGTGTTTTACCAGCTACACTCAGTTCACGCAACTTCGGGTTGAAGTGGAATTTGCCTAAATCGAACTGGGCATTTTCTGCTTCCCGGTTTAGTTCTTCGTTGCGTTTCAGGATGGCTTTTATTTTATGCAACAGCACTTCACTATCAAAAGGCTTAGTGATGTAGTCGTCTGCACCTAATTTATACCCGTTAATAATGTCTTCCTTCATGGTTTTAGCACTCAGGAAAAACAGGGGGATATCCGGATCTACGTCACGGATTTCTTCTGCCAGTGTAAAGCCATCCATATGCGGCATCATTACATCCAGCAGACAGATGTCAAATTTTTCACGCTGAAAAGCAGCCAGTCCTAAACGGCCATCTCTTTCAAGCGTTACGTCGTAATCGTTTAGCTCCAAGTAATTTTTTAATACCATTCCAAGGTTGGTATCGTCTTCGCAAAGCAAAACCTTATACTTCTTTTCCATAAGGCACTTAATGGGTTTTTAGAAATTAAAGATAATGGGTAGCCATAGCCATCAGGAAAAGACTTACGAACGCTATCTGTATAAATCTGATTGAACCTGGCGGATATGGTACTTCAGATAGTTGCAAGTGTATAATAAAATTCGTGCTAATAATTTGTAGCTATAGGCAAAGCAACAGGTAATCAGAACCTTATGGGCTAAAAAGGGCTGTTTATGACCGCAATTCGAAATCAAAGATTTCTTAAAATATACGATGTGTACTCTGTTCAGCATTCAACTGACAGAAGGTCATTCCTTTGATATATAATGTCTTAAGTCCGCATAGTGATTTATGAGTACTATAGATGGATTGGACTGTACAAACAAGAAAGCCGGGCAAGTAGGAGCCTGAATTTTAATCAGATACTCCCGTTTGTCCGGTTGTAATAATCTACTTTAATGGGTTAGTAAAAGTATCTTCTTATCTTCCTTTTGATAAAAGCAAATGCAACAGCGTTAGCTGTAATAATGTGCTGCTTTCTATTAAAAATTATGGTGCATCCGGAAATAATTGCCAGTGGGTAATATCAGGAATGCCTTCCTCCCAAAATGTAAATTTCTTATCAGCCAAATGGCCTAATGCTCCGTAGAAATAACCGACTACAAAATCGCCTTTGAAATAATTTCCTTCCCCATCATGACCAGGGTCAAACAAAAAGAAACCAGGGTAAACAACTTTATCTGTTGTGGAAAATAGAATGTTGCGGCGAGATTCGGGCAGGGCATCCTGCACAGAAATCCAGTTGGACATAGAATAGAATATTTATAGAATATTGGATAAAAGCACTTTGCCACACCTGTAAAAGCCTGGCTTATTATAAACTCATTTTTACTAAGCTTTATTGTAGCTGCATAGCGGAAAAGGGCAAATGTATAAAACTATTAAAATTTTCAAAAATTAGTGGGCAGTTGCTTCTTTTTATTCAAAAAAACAGGGGAGAATTTCAATAAAATTAGATGCTTGAAAAGGCTATTGTAATAGTTTTCTATCCAATCTGTACTATTCAGCCAAATTACCGCTATCAGGGGCCTCCGGCAGCAGACACCAATGCGTAACTTCTGATTGATTGTGAGCCCAGACATTAAAAGTAGAGGTAAGCAGATCAAGTGTTTTAGGCGAATAGTAGCCTATTCGAAAAACACCCAAAAAATTACTTTCTTCACTTTTACTAGGTGGTGCTACAAAATAGCCTGGGTACACTTGCTGGCCTTCGGCAGTAACAAAAAGAACATTCTGATGATTAGATGGCAAATTATCTTTCACACTTATCCAGTTCGACATAATATTGAATTTGAGCTAATTATCTAAAACCTGGTTATTCAGAAAGTGGGGTAGTGTAGTAAACAATTAAAAGTGCATAGGTAATGCTCTGAGATTTAAACTTGGAAATAGGCTAAAGTAGAGTAGCCGTACAGATTCCCCAAATTTTTTACTCTCTGCTTTTTAGGAAATAATTTAAATGGCAGTACTAAAATAGAGTAGGCACTGTTACGCTGTCAAAAACAGGTACGCATGAAATTTGTAAACCTCAAACAAACCAACTGCTACTTACAAAAGTGCTACCCTGCCTAAATCTGTAAGTAACAGGCAATAAAACATTAGTATGATCAATCTTTTTCCCTACGCAGGCCTGCCCGAAGACAAGCTGTTGAAAATAAAACTGAAAAACGAGCCAGCCTTTATATATGGCACTATTAAGGAATTAGGGCCGTTACAACCAGAAGGTGATGACCCCGATGAAAACACAAAGGCTACAGCAGCTACCCTGCAATTAATAGAAGACATTGACCAGTACCTGGCAGATCCGGCTGCTTTTAATAATTACGACGAGTTCCAGTTACTATCAACCCATATTGAGTCGATTGATATTGTAGATAAGTAATACTGCACCTTTGCAGGCACAATCAGTTACAATGGCTTTCAAATCAGGATACGTAGGCATTTTTGGCAAACCCAATGCTGGCAAAAGCACTTTGCTCAATAAACTAATGGGCGAAAAAATGGCAATTGTAAGCCACAAGGTGCAAACAACCCGCCACCGCATCCGGGCCATTCTGAATGATCCGGCCTATCAGATTGTTTTTAGCGATACGCCAGGTATTATAGATGCCAAGTATAAGCTACACGAAAAAATGATGCAGCAGGTAAAAGGTGCTCTGGAAGATGCCGATGCCGCCTTGCTGCTGTACGATATTACCCGCAACGAACTGGCAGAAGTAGATGCCTTGTTTTCTTCTCTGCGGCTAAAGTCACCGGCTATTCTGGTATTAAACAAAACCGATGTAGCAAAGGGGAATGCGGTTCAGGAAGCCATCGACTTTTTTACTGGCAAACGGTACGCAAAAACGATCATCTCCATTTCTGCAGCCACAGGTGCCGGAATAGATAAATTGATAGAAGTTGTATTGAGCATGATGCCTGAAGGTGAGCCTTTTTTTCCGCAGGATGATCTGAGCGATATGCCGACCAAGTTTTTTGTAAGCGAACTGATTCGGGAAAAAATTTACGAACTATACCATGAGGAATTGCCCTACCACACTGCCGTGCTGATTCAGGAATTTAAAGAGAAGCAAACGCTGATTAAAATTCAGGCGGACATTGTAGTACACCGGGACACGCAGAAATTCATTGTGATAGGAGAGGGCGGTAAGATGATAAAAAAGCTGGGAACTGAAAGTCGACAGGCTATCGAAAAGTTCCTTGGCCAGAAGGTTTTTCTGGAACTATTTGTAAAAGTGAAGCCCAAATGGCGGGACGACGAATTGCGGTTGAAGGAGTATGGGTACAATTAAACCAAATGTGCTAAAGTGCTAATGCTTAAACAACATTTCGCAACCGTACCTGACTTACTTCTTTGTAAGTGCCAATCGTAGCAATTGCTCTATTTGCTAATTTTTAAATTGATAAATTTCAAAGCCGGACATTTGCACCCTCATTAGCAGGTCTTGTACTGATGTGTAATTAGCACATCAGCACATTATACTATTAGCATATTAAGCATTATGTCAGGATTTACAGTTGCCATTGTTGGCAGGCCCAATGTGGGCAAAAGCACTTTCTTCAATCGCCTGCTGGAGCAGCGTAAAGCCATCGTAGATGATGTGAGTGGCGTAACCCGTGACCGGCAATACGGCATCAGCGAATGGACCGGAAAATCGTTCAACGTAATAGATACCGGTGGTTTTGTACCCCATAGCGAAGACGTTTTTGAAAGAGAAATAGCTGTACAGGTAAAGATTGCACTGGAAGAAGCCAATGCACTCATTTTTATAGTAGATGTAGCCACTGGCATTACCGACCTCGATGAGGCTATGGCTGATGTACTACGCCGCAGTACCAAGCCGGTTTTTTTGGCGGTGAATAAAGTAGACAATAGCCAGCGCCAACTGGACGCTACCGAGTTTTATAGCCTCGGGTTCGAAAACACTTTCTTCATTTCTGCCATTAGCGGCAGTGGCAGCGGCGAGTTACTGGATGCACTATCCGAACTGATTAGCCCCGAAGCATCAGACGATGTGCAGGCCAAAGATGAGTTGCCCAAATTTGCCATATTGGGCCAGCCCAATGCTGGTAAAAGTAGTTTGCTGAATGCTATGATAGGGCAGGAGCGTACTATTGTAAGTGAGGTAGCCGGTACTACCCGTGATGCCATCCATACACATTACAACCTTTTCCAGAAGGAATTTATTCTGATTGATACGGCTGGTATCCGCAAAAAAGCCAAAGTAGAAGAAGACCTGGAATTTTATTCTGTTATCCGGGCCATTAAGGCGCTGGACGATGCCGACGTATGCTTGCTGATGCTGGATGCTGAAAAAGGTATTACCGCACAGGATCTCAACATTTTTAGCCTGGTAGCCAAAAAAGGGAAAGGTATTGTGCTGATTGTAAACAAATGGGACCTGGTGGAAAAAGCAACCAATACTGCCCGTGATTTTGAAAAAGTGTTAAAGCAAAAGCTGGCTCCATTTTCTGATGTGCCTATCCTTTTTGTATCGGCTAAAGAGAAAACCCGCATATTCAGGGTAATAGAAACTGCACTGGAAGTGTATGACAATAAGAGCCGCAAAATTCCTACCTCTCAGCTTAACGATGTAATGTTGAAAGCCATAGCAGCGTACATGCCGCCTATGGTACGGGGCAACCTGATCAAAATAAAATATGTAACGCAGCTGCCGACCCGGGTACCATCGTTCGCCTTTTTTGCCAACCACCCCGACGATCTTAAAACGCC
>CAXTDG010000294.1:0-6305 GCA_964242675.1 uncultured Chitinophagaceae bacterium | reverse complement strand
GTCTGGTGGGGTAGTAAGCAGCTTATGATACAGGTGAACAAAGTAAAAAGAACAGCCAATTGCCAGTAAGGCCAGTGTACTGCTCCAGGCATTATTTTACCGAAGGCCGGTCATCAGCATCCAGCCATTGAGTACACTGAAAATGATGATAGCCGTAATAACGAAAGGGGGACGTAATAACATACAGCAGCATTTTAAAGAGGTTAGAAAAGGGCATGAGATGCTGACAGACACAATTTCCATAAAATGGCAAGGTTCAAGGAACTAGATTCAAGAATAAAGGAACAAGTGTCAAGAAAGCTGTGGCTTTTACTTTCATGGGTTTCGCATCCCCGGTGGCATTCTTTTTACCGTTTTCTTTTTGAGCCCAGCTGTTATCTATCCATTGAACTCATGCGGCGTTGGCACCGTTCCCGGTTTATCTATCCATTGGGCTTCACTGACAAGAAGAAGCCAGCGAGTCCGCCAGACCGATGAAACAGAAACCTTACTGAAACGAGTAATTCCCATCAGGATTATTAAAATAGGATGCTTCTTCCTGACAACTGACAACTGTCTACTGACAACTATCGTCTACATTTGCCACAGATGAAAGTAGCCATCTATAGCCGCCGCCTCGAATCGGAAATGGAGCATCACCTTAAAACGTTGATGCAGGAGTTGCGGCTTCAAAAAGCAACCTGCATTCTGTACAAAGAACTGGTTACCGAATCGCTGGCCCGCAGCACCCATTCCTTTCAATACGAAACCTTTAGTACCGAAGCCGAACTGGACAGCAGCGTCGACTGCATGATTAGCCTCGGTGGTGATGGCACCATGCTAGATGCCGTCACTTACATTCGGGATAAAGGCATTCCATTACTAGGCATCAACTTTGGCCGACTGGGCTTTTTGGCCAGCATTGCCAAAAACGAATTGCGGCCTGCAGTGGAATCGCTCATTAGCCGCAGCTACCTTATCGACGAACGCACCCTAATACACGTAGATAGCAATCTGCCCCTTTTTGGCGATGCCCCGTTTGGCCTCAACGAATTTGCCATCCACAAACGAGACACCAGCCCCATGATAAAAGTGCATACTTACATCAACGGCGAATTTTTAAATACCTATTGGGCGGATGGCCTGATCGTTAGTACGCCAACTGGCAGTACCGGATACAATCTTAGCTGCAATGGCCCCATCGTTTTCCCCGAAAGCCGTAGCTTTATCATTACCCCGGTAGCGCCGCACAATCTCAACGTACGGCCACTGGTAGTAAGTGACGATAATATCATTTCATTTGAGCTGGAGGGGAGGGCAGAAGAATTTATTTGTAGCATGGATGCCCGCAGGGAGCTGGTAGACAAAAACGTACAACTAGCCGTTCGCAAAGAAGGCTTCACCATTGGCCTGGTACGCCTCAACGAAAATACTTTCTTGGAAACCCTACGCAACAAACTTACCTGGGGGCTGGACAAGCGAAACTGATCCAATTACTCTTTTATTTTAAAATCTGTCAGGTATTCTTCCTCCAAACTGGTAGTATGAAACTTTGAAACAGCTACCCGTTGCGAACTATAAATACCAGTGTGTCCGCTAAAGTAGTAGGCTGTAAAGCAAGCCACAGAATAATATAAGATATGATCTCCACCAAACAGTTCAACGCCCATTAGGGTACAGGCTAGTGGAGTATTGGTAGCCCCGGCAAACACCGCTATAAAACCCAGTCCAGCAAATAAATCAACCGGTGAGCCGCTCAACATAGCCAGCGTATTTCCCAGCGTAGCACCTATAAAAAACAGGGGTGTTACTTCGCCACCTTTGAAGCCTGTGCTGAGCGTAATAGCAGTTAATAATAGCTTCCAGAGCCAGCTCCAATAAGTAGCGCCACCTGCGGTAAAAGCAGCAACGATACTAACGCCTCCATCTGGATTCGTAACCCCTAAGCCCAGGTAATCAAACGTACCCAATGCATAGCTAATGAGTATAACAACTATGCCACCTGCTACGGGTATAAACCATGGATTCGTAATGTATTTACCAGAAATATTTTTTATAAAATGAGCAGTACTGGAAAACAGCCGGGCTGCTAAACCAAAGGCCACACCCGCTGCAATAACTTTTACTAACAACCATATATCAAATGAAACAAATGATAGCCAATGGCTCCCTTCCTGGGTAAATAAAATGGTGTAATGGGTATGATGAATGCCATAAGCCGAGCAGGTGGCATCGGCCAGGACGCTGGCTATTAAACAAGGAAATAGAGCATCGTATTTTATTCTGCCAACCGTCAAAACTTCCATGGCAAAAATGGCCCCAGTAACAGGCGTGCCAAACACAGCCCCAAAGCCTGCTGCCATACCACACATCAGTAAGATTCGCCTGTTTTCGGCAGATGATTTATACCAGTTGGAAAAGAGGGCTGCAAGGCTTCCACCCATTTGAACCGCAGTTCCTTCCCGCCCGGCTGAGCCACCAAACAAGTGGGTAATAATGGTAGAAACCAGCACCAGCGGAGCCATCCGAAAAGGAACACCGCCGCCCGGTTTATAAATTTCATCTATAATCAGGTTGTTGCCCGCCGCTGCATTTTTGCCCCATTGCTTGTATAAAAAACTAATTATTATACCCGCTACCGGCAACAGAAAAAACAGCCATACATGTTGCTGCCGGGTTTTAGTTGCTACATCCAGCAGCCACAAAAAAAGTGCAATCAGCGAACCGGTTGTAATGGCTATTGGAATGACCAATGCAGTCCAGAAAAGTAAATGCTGAAAAATTTTTACCGGTTCAAAAGAGAGCTTGTTCATCCTACAAATAGATTAATGAAGTATAACGATTTTACTATTTGTAGGCGCCATTAGTCCGATGTGGCAGACGGTTGGATCAGGAAGACACCATTTCCTGTTGATGAAAGGTTGAAAATAATGAAAGCAGTAAAATAGTGTACAAGTATTTTCTGGTGATGAGTAAAATAAGCAATAAGGCCGCTGTGTGTCGTAGTACCAGGTTTACCGGGTATTGTATTTATTATTTTTCATTAGCCAACTGGCACACTGGTAATAAGCAATTGCTTTTTTTACAAGGCTATCGGTAAGTGGTATAGCAGTAGCGCTGCCCGTTTTATTATCGGGCAAAAACTCCGAGACTTTTTTTCCAGGTTCCTGTATTACCAGTTTTCCGTTTTTCAAAAAGCCAAGTCCATCATACGTACTTATAAAAGCCCGTTCTTTATTGACCGGCGTGTTTAAAACATCTTGTCCAAAAAACTTAGAACGATACTGAAAATGAAGAAGGCCTAAAACAGTTGGCGCTACATCTAACTGCGAAGCTAAACCACTAAATACCTGTGGCTGCACCAGCTTAGGTGCAAATATCAGCAGCGGAATATGATAACCGGTTACAGGCAATTTTGCAATGCCGGCCGCACTGGCACAGTGGTCGGCAACAATTACAAAAACGGTACTATCAAACCATGGTTTGGTGCTGGCTTCCCGTAAGAAACGGTTGATGGCCCAGTCGGTATATTTTACAGCGCCTTCCCTGGTTTGCGTGGCAGCCGGAATATCAATCCTACCTTCAGGATACCTGAATGGCCGATGATTAGAAACGGTCATGATATGAGAAAAAAAAGGCTTTTTGAGGGCTGCATTTTTATCCATTGTACGTAGTGCCATATCAAACAAATCTTCGTCTGCTACCCCCCATACGCTTTCAAAGTCAATGTCTTTTGGTTGAAAGGCTGAGTGGTCAATAACATCATAACCATTATTACTAAAAAACATTTTCATATTGTCGAAGCGACTATTGCCGCCGTACAAAAATTGTGAAGTGTAGCCATGCGACTCAAAAACACTTCCCAGTGAAAACAGGTTTTTATTGTCGGGCCGCTTTACAGTGCTTTGGCCCGGCGTGGGCGGAATGCTTAAAGTGAGTGCTTCCAATCCCCGAACGGTACGGGTACCAGCTGCATAAAAATTAGTAAAGAACAGACTTTTCTTAGCCAGCGAATCCAGGCAGGGGGTAAGGTTTTGATGGTTGCCAAATGCCTTCATAAAACTGGCGCTCATGCTTTCTACGCTTATTAGTACCACGTTGTAGTGCTGCTCTGGTATAGAACTGCTTATACTTCTTTCGGTGCTATAAATATCGTTGCTGGTAAAAGGAGTACCGGGCAACTGCATGTCATTTCGTACAATGGTAAAGGCCTCCGCATCTGGCAGTGTTTGATAAGATTGATAAAAGCTTAGATGATTGTGGATATAGGCATAACCAAACTGAAATAGCCCATTGCCTGCTAATTCATTTGCGTATTCATTTTTACTAAAGTGCCGCCATTTTTCCGGAATTAGAAAAACTGTAGCCGCTACTGCCAGCACAATTGCGGCCATGCCTGAGCGAACTATAAATGAAGCGGGTGTAACAACCGAACGGCAGAAAGTTTTATAAAAAAAACAACCGGTGAATACCGCTATTGCCAACAACGATGGAATGATAATAAAAACGTGGTATGACTCTTCAATATCACCGGTTACTTCAGTTGCATACATAATATTATCAACGGTAACAAAGCCATAGCGGGCCGAAAACTCCTGCCAGATATACCATTCGCTCACCGCATTGAACAGGAGGAAAAAAAGAATGAGTGAAAAAGAGGTGTATAACATGATCCTGCGCCAGCTGACTCTAAAACGGTAGGGTAGGGCTGCTAACACATTATAGATACAAAACCGGATGGCTATATAAGTGAACAGAACCTTACGCAATAAACCATTGGGCAGCGCATTCGTAAAAAGAAGTAGGCCCCCCATCACTACCAGCAAACCATCTATCCAGGCAATTATCTTTTTATTGTAGATAAAATCATTTTGAAACCATAGCTGAAGAAGTAAAGGAATTGCAAATACTCCGGCCACTGTTATATCGTACAATAACCCAATGAAAAACGAACCAACTACCTGGCTAATATGAAGGTCAGCATGTAAACATTGTAGCAGCAAGCAAAGTCTGGTAATAAAAAAAATGACAACTGCTAATATCATCAGTAGCCACACTGGTGCAAAGCGGCCCCGCAAATTCTTGGATAAGTACATTTATGGCAAAATAAAAGCCCCAAAACTAATTCCTGATCTATTGTTGAAAAAATCAGAAGTTCAGATGGGTTACATACAAAAAGGCTAGAGTAATAAGAAAAGGGGAAGCTAAGCAGGTAATTTTTCCCAAAAAAATCATAAAGGGCTTTCTTTTCCGTTATAGCAAACAACCGTTATTTTGCAATCATGAAGAAACTTCTGCTTTTATTGGCGCTGGCAGGTGTAACAGGTGCCAGGGCCCAATTTTTACAAAGCAATGTAGTAAATGGTGAAATTGGCCTTTCTATTGGTGCCGCACACTATTTTGGCGATCTGAATACCCGTGCATCCGTCAATAGGCCCAAGCCTGTGGTAGGTGCTTACTTCCGCAAGCAGTTTGGCGATTATATTGGCCTGAAAGTAAGCGGCCATTTTGCACAGCTTGGGTACAGCGACCGCTACAGCAAAAACGAAGTACAGAAAACCCGTAACCTTAGCTTCAATACCAACATATTTGAACTAGCCGTACAGGGCGATTTTCACTTTTTCAAGTTCGTTCCTGGTCAGCCGGGCTACCAGTTTACACCTTACGCAACGCTGGGTGTTGGCTTTTTTAGCTATGATCCTTATGCTTATCTCCGTGGCGAGAAATACTATTTACGTCCACTAAATACAGAGGGGCAGGGAATAATTACAGGTACCAAGCCTTACGGCTCTATGGCTATTTGTGTGCCGGTTGGCATTGGTTTCAAATACAATATTAATGGCAACACCAATGTTTTCTTCGAGATAACCCACCGCCTTACCAGCACCGATTACCTGGATGATGTAAGCACTAGCTATGCAGGGGCTGACAATTTTCCGGCGCTGCCAAATGGTGCTCCTTCACCGGGCTTCCTGCTACAGGATCGTAGCTACGAAGTGTCCGATACGCCCATTGGCATCAAAGGCCGGCAGCGGGGTGTAAGCGCTCAAAAGGATCAGTACATTTTTGCTGAAATTGGTGTGAGTTTTACATTGAGTTCTTATCGTTGCCCAACGGCGTGGTAAAAGGGTTTAAAGTTTAAATATTAAAACTTGCAGTTGCTCTTCAGGCGGCTGCAAGTTTTTTGCTTTATACAACTATTGATTAGTTGGATTGCAATTTTTTATGAAAGCTAAAAAAGATTGAGACTTGAATTACAGAACTTTAAACTTTAGACCTTAAACTTTAAACCGTTCTTTACTTTCGCAAATTCCAAAACAGTAAGC
>CAXTDG010000293.1:0-6309 GCA_964242675.1 uncultured Chitinophagaceae bacterium | reverse complement strand
AAGTGACCCGTCCGGCAATAATGCTGTCCATGCTGCCAGTATTTACGCTGTCGTAAAAGAAACCAGAACGGCCATACGCTTTTGTATCGTACAGCATATCGCTCAGCAACAAAAACGAACGACTGCGCTGGTCGGCATCGGTGGTATTGTACTGAACGCTTTTGTTCAGATAGGTCTCTGCCATAGCGTAGCCAGCCCGTTCCAATTCAATAAGGGCAGCGGCATAGTAAATAATATCCTGGTAAGGTTCATACTTTTCCTTACGAGCCATTTTCAAAATTTCGTCAATATTTTCCTGTAATATTTTAGGATCATCTGCCTTCCGCAAGCGAATGCTGCTTAGCCGAGCATACACTTCCATTACCGGATCAGTAGCAGTGTTTACACATTTTGTAAAATATTCTGCAGCTTGCTTGTTGTTGCCGGTTTGCTGATACATCTGGCCTATCAGGTAATACCAACGGGCTTTTTCGGTGCGGTTTTCTGCCAGCGAAACGGCTTTTACCAAGTAGTTTGCGCTGCTGTCATATATCTCTTGTTTATAGTAATTATAAGCTTCTACCTCCGACAATTCTTCTTTTAGCCGGGGTGGAAAATTGGGATCATTACGCAGTGTAGTTATTAAGGACGAAGCATCTATATACTCGCCATTTTCAATGTAATTGCGAATCATCCAAACAAATGCATCGTTGCGGCTGGGTGCTTTTGTCAGCACCTTTTGTACAATATTTCTTTTCTCTTTGGTAGCAATACTAAAAGCGCTTGAACCTTCGGTGCGGTTGCTGGCTATCAGTTGGTCGTCGCCATCTTTATCTTTGGGGCTGTAAGTGTAGTTGATGAACTGAAAGGTCATGGCTGCGGAATCGAAATCTTTCCGCAGCATGTAGGCCCGGCCCATAATGAGGTACAGGTTATCAATCCAGTCGTTCCGCAGATCGTGTAGCAAAATACCAGCGGTGCATTTTTCCAGAATAGAATCTATTTCACTGGATTGCGCTGTCTGTTCAAAAGAGTAATTGTAAAAAGGTAGTAGTTTGCTGTAGTCTTCCTTATGTTGCTGCTTGGCAGCACCTACTATCTCATTCAGCTTGTTGTTGGCATTGAAATAATAGTTGTAATGCGTGTAGAGATTCTGAAAAAAATGCCGGGGCGGGGTAAATTTCTTTTCAGCCATTTTTTCCGACCCCAGTTTCCGCTCCTCAAATTCCTTTGGCTTCTTCATCTTAGGATCGGTCTTGGGTTGTGCCCAAAAGACAACAGGTGAAAAAGCGGCAAGCAGCAGTGCGGTTATACGGTAAGCTATCCTCATTAACGGGTGTTTACAATAACAAGGCAAGATAACAAAAAATAGGTGCAGCCATGTGCTGTAAGCAACGGCAGCTAGTTTAGAAATGGGTTTTATGCAAGCTATAACGAAATTATAGGATAGAGATTGTTGTAGTGCTAAGCGCTGGCTTTATTAAAAATTTATTACCGCTTTTATACTGATGTTTCTACCCATATTATAGATGCCGCTCCGGCCATTGGGTGATACGGAATAATTTTCAAAATACTTCAGCCGGTTGAGGTGCGACTGATAAGAAAGGTTGAAAATATTTTCAGCTTGCAAGTCAACGGAGGCTAATGCTGAACCATTTTTCCGGCAGATGTCAAAACCCAGTGCAGCATTGACAAGTTGGTAGCCGGGTGTAGCTGTTTCGGTGTTTTGCACGGCATAAATTTTTCTTTGGGCGGCAAATACATCTGCTTCCAACCGTAGAAATGGCTTTTGCAAAACGGCTGATACATTTTTAAAATCAACCCTGACCGATGAAACTATACGAAGCGGCGAAATGAGTGGCATGTACCGGGCTGCTTCGCCAAATTGCTTCAATAGCGTTTCATCTTGGTTTAGACCCGTAACTGACGAAATAAGGCTTTGCAGTTTTAGCCAATTACAGAAACGAGGAGAATATTTTAGGCTGGCATCAACGCCAAACAATCGGGCAGATCCCTGTCGGTAAGTATAAGTAGTATTGCCCGGTACCATTTCTACTGGTTGTCCTGCCGCATCCAGCATTTTTTCCAAAAAAATGTAATTGCTGATTTGGTTATTGAACAGCTCCAATCCTATTTCCAATCCAGAGCCATTATAGAAAACACCTGCATCCTGCTGCCAGTTGAACTCCGGCGAGAAGTTACGATTGCCTATATAGTAGATGTGAGCTCCCGGATCAAGGCCGTTGGCGCCTGATTCAGTAATGTTGGGCGACCGGTAACCACGGGCTATATTGGCTTTTACAAACCAATGCTGATTAATGGTGTAGGTTGCTCCAAAGGATGCCGTAAAGCCTGTAAAGTTCTTTTGATATTGACTAAAGGCAAGATTGGCACCGGCCGTATCCCGGCTGTTGGTAATATGGTAATCAAAACCAGTAGCACTATTTGTAGCAATGTAAAAATCTTTCCAGCGAATAGTGCGTCTGTCATACCGGATGCCGCCACTAAGAGTTAGGTTTTTCCATTCCTTATTTAGCATGGCAAATATTCCTGCATCATTCATATCATAATCAGGTATGGGAAAATCGGTTCCATTTTTACTCCGGTTGGTTTGGTACATGGCATTGATGCCTGTTGTAAATTGATACCCTTTTCCTAATGCTATATTCCAGGACAATGCGTACTGAAAAGTATTGAGCACAATGTATAAACCAGCCTGCTGTGGCAGCGTTGGATGATTATACTCCTGCCGGATATTTTTGGTAAAACTGGCAACTGACTGCAATTGACCACTGCCCAGTTTTATTTCTGTTTTATTGTACAGCCGATAGTGGTGAATATGCTGGTGCAACGGGTCAATTTTGTAGCTGTTCAAATGAGAATTGGATACGATGGGCCGGTTATTCATATCATCCAGTAAGCCTTCTGCTATTTGGTAACTAAACTTTCGGGTTGCTGAATCCCGGCTGCCATCAGGTATTTCCTGTAGATTGTCGTAGGCAGTAAAAGCTACGTATGATTGACCCCAAGCCTTTTTTATACCTGCCAGTGAGCTCATATTCCATTCCTGAAAACCCGTATTAAATACCCTTCTGTCTACTTTGTTTTGATAGTCTTTTGCCTGCTTTATAGAAGCCCGAGCCGTCCAGAAAAAAGCATTTTTAAACTGATGCAATCCTACAGAAGTGGCAGCCATCCCATTGTTGGAAAAGTATTCCAATAGGGCAGCTCCTTTAACCTTATTAGTTAGCTGTGTTGGCACAAATGGCAGAATATTGATGACACCTGCCATAGCATCCGAACCATAAGCAATACTGGCTGGCCCTTTAATTACTTCCGCCCTGGCAATATTATATTGATCCGCTTCAATGCCATGCTCGTCGGCCCATTGCTGACCTTCCTGACGTATGCCGTCGAATAAGGTAAGCACCCGGTTGTAACCTAGTCCCCTTATTGACGGCTTGGATACGTTGGGCCCAGTAGTAACGGTTTGCAAACCGGGTACGCTACGGCTCAAAGCATCAATTGCATTTGAGTTTGGGTGTAGTGCTAGCTCTTTTGCAGAAATGACTGAAATAGCTACTGGTACGCTTCTAATTTTTGCGGTACCACCTACGCCGGTTACCACCACTTCTTCCAGTTGAGTAAGAGCTGGTTTTAGGTAAATAAGCATCAGTGTATCTGATTGGGAGCAGGAGAGAGTACCGGGTTGATAACCAGTTGCCGTGATGCTTATTTGTATAGGAAGTTTTACTTCAGGTACAATGAAACCAAACTGCCCGTTGGCTTTTGTGGCAATGATATACTTAGTCTCTCGGATAGTTACAGTTGCTGCCGCAATCGGCAGAGAATCATGAGCACTTAGCACATACCCATCAATTTTTTTTTGGGCAGCTAATGCAATAGCAAAAGAGCAAAGAATTATTGTTGGGATTGTATAAGTAAATGTTTTTTTCATTCAGCTAATTGATTCAGCAAATGAAAAATAAATTTTAGACTTATCTAAAAATATTTTATGAGATTAATATTTTTATATTTAAGTTGACTATATCTTCTTTAAAAGCAATAAAAAAGCTGCTCCGTTTTAAGAGCAGCTTCTCAAATATTATATCGTGTAATGCTTATGCAGTATAACCTTTGGCTACATTTTTAGCCAGTTCTGTCATCTTTTTCAAACCATCTTCTGGTAAGTTACCTTTTTTAAACTCAGCCAGTATTTCAGGATGTTTAGTTTCCAATTCCATCAGAAATTGTTCTTCAAACGCCTTCACCTTACGTACAGCCACATCTTTCAGCAAACCTTGTGTGCCAAGGTAAATAATAGCTACTTGTTTTTCTACGCTGAATGGAGAATACTGAGCTTGCTTTAGGATTTCCACGTTGCGGGCACCTTTATCAATCACGGATTTAGTGGCCGCATCCAGGTCACCACCGAATTTAGAGAACGCTTCAAGCTCCCGGTAAAGCGCCTGGTCCAGTTTTAGGGTACCAGCCACTTTTTTCATGGATTTAATCTGGGCATTACCCCCCACACGGCTTACCGAAATACCTACGTTGATAGCCGGACGGATACCTGCGTTGAACAGGTTACCTTCCAGGAATATCTGACCGTCGGTGATAGAGATTACGTTGGTAGGAATATAGGCAGATACGTCACCAGCCTGTGGTTCAATTATTGGCAAAGCCTTTAAGCTACCATCGCCTTTTACCAAGTGTTTGATGCTTTGTGGCAGGTCGTTCATGTTTCTGGCAATCTCATCTTTAGCGATCACTTTAGCAGCACGTTCCAGCAAACGACTGTGCAGATAGAATACATCACCAGGATAAGCCTCACGTCCCGGAGGGCGACGCAATAACAGCGATACCTCACGATATGCTACAGCTTGTTTAGAAAGATCATCATAAATAATCAAAGCCGGACGACCGGTATCACGGAAAAATTCGCCAATAGCTGCACCCGCAAATGGAGCGTAGAACTGCTGAGGTGCCGGATCTGACGCAGAAGCAGCAACAATGATCGTATAATCCATAGCGCCATTTTCCTGCAGTGTATTCATGATCCCTGCAATGGTGCTGGCTTTCTGACCAATAGCTACATAAATACAATAAACCGGCTTACCCGCTTTGTAAAACTCTTTCTGATTAATAATGGTATCAATACAAATAGCCGTTTTACCAGTTTGGCGGTCACCAATAACCAACTCACGTTGACCACGACCAATCGGAATCATAGCATCAATGGCTTTTACGCCTGTTTGCAATGGTTCTTTTACTGGTTCACGGTAGATAACACCCGGAGCTTTACGTTCCAGCGGCATTTCGTACAGTTCGCCTTTCAACGGGCCTTTACCATCAATAGGCTCACCCAGCATATTAATAACACGGCCCACCATGCCTTCACCTACTTTAATAGAGGCAATGTTACCGGTACGTTTTACTTTATCGCCTTCTTTTATCTGGCCGCTTTCGCCCATCAATACCACGCCCACATTGTCCTCTTCCAGGTTAAGGGCTATGGCTTTTACGCCGTTATCAAATTCTACCAGCTCACCGCTGCGTACTTTGTTAAGACCATAAATACGGGCAATTCCATCGCCTACCTGCAATACAGTGCCTACTTCTTCTAAGCTGGCACCAGCGTCGAAGTTGCTAAGCTGCTGGCGCAGGATGGCCGAAATTTCATCGGGCTTAATGTCTGCCATGATGATGTCAGTTGATTTTTAAATGTGTATTATTAATGCTGTTTGTAGCGTATAACCAGGAGCCCGATAAAGGGCTGATAGCAATGTAACAAGCAATTCATAATGATGCTTCCTGGCAAACCGGCGCAAAAGTAATGTAGTGCAAGCAGGTTTCAAAACTTGAATGCTCTTTAACAGGATATGTATAAATCTGTTAGGTATAATAACAGATAAATGACCATGGCATACTGTTTAGCTTTTTTGTACCCAAAATTGAAATGTTGGGGAAATAATTAATCGAAGGCATCTAGTAAAATTCTCGATTCGGGAATTTTTTACCCTACATCTGATCATGCCAAAAAAAATCATTTCATTACTTTATTGACAGACTTCGAATAAATTGTTTTTAATTAGATGAAATGCAATCAAAAAGAATTTTTATTAAATTTTATATTTTTCAAAAAAAAAATTGATTTGTAATTGGCATACCTGTATTTTTGACTCGTTCAAATGAAAAGCAATCCAATATTCCGGTTCAAAAAGTAGAAGTTCAGTTGTACAAATCTTCTGGACACCGTTAAATGAAAACCACAAAAAATCCAATTTTCTAATTTGAAAAAACCTACGTCACTGCAACACTAACTGATTC
>CAXTDG010000292.1:0-6309 GCA_964242675.1 uncultured Chitinophagaceae bacterium | reverse complement strand
GCCTAATAGATAGATAACTGTTGAACGGTGCCAACGCCGCATGAGTTCAATGGATAAATAATAGCTTGGCTCAAAAAGAAAACGATAAAAAGAATGCTACCCGTGATGCGAAACCCATAAATGATGAAACAGCAGCACTTTAAACTGTAAACTTCAAACGGCCCTACTTCCTAGCTTCAGCTAAAGCTTCTACAATAGTAGTCAGTGTTTCTGCCTGAGCTTCTCCTGAAAGACCTAAAGCAATCTGGGCACTTAGCAGGCCATTGCGTTTGCTGAGATCGTAGCGGTTGCCCTTCATTTCCATAGCTAAATATTTTTCAGACTCAGCCAGCTTTTGTAAAGCAGGAGTAAGTAAAACATTGTTGGGCGATTCGGCCATTTGCTGCTCCAGTAGGCCAAAAACAGAAGCGGTGAGCACATGCATTCCAAAAAAGCAGAGATAGTAACCAATGCGTAAGCCAGGTGTTTGCAATTCCAGCTCGGCCAGGCTCAGCGATGGTTTCTCTACTAGTTTTTCAATTTGGTAAACACCGGACTGGGCTGGTAATTGGCGGCCAGTAAGCGTTCCGTATCGCACAATCTGATTTTCGGGCGTTGGGTTTACGGCAGATACGGCACAATCTTCGGCCTGAGCCAGTTCAATCAGTTGGGCAGCACAACGCTTTCCGGCAATGTTGGATACATAGATATAATCGCCCAGCAGCAATAGAAACGGATCGTCGTTGACAAAACTCTTTGCGCAAAGCACTGCATGGCCATAACCCAACGGTTCGGCCTGCTCTACAAACTGAAAATTGGCGAGCAACCGGTCAATTTTTGTGGCCTGCGAAAGTGCCCAATCAGTATTGGCAAAAGATTTTAATAAATTATCCCGGAGCGATTTGAAGGCACTGATATACCGTTCGCCATCGCCGGGGGCACCCACAACGCATATTTCTTCAATGCCACTGGCAAAGGCTTCTTCTGCAATAATCTGGATGACGGGTTTGTACAAACCGTCGGTATCAATAACCGGCAGCATGGCTTTTTGTACCGTATCGGCCACGGGGTACAGGCGTTCGCCACGGGCTGCAACGGTAATAACTGCTTTTCTTATTTTCATGAGTTGGGCTTAATGATAGGTTAGCGCAATAAGCGGCTAAAGTAAAGCATTACCGCAATCGGTTACGGTTAGCGTTTTTTAAGCTGTTAAAAGTCGTTTATAAAGAGGGTGTTTAACAATGTATTGCCCACCTTTCGATACCCTTTTACGTTTATATATAAGCCACTTTCCAATCTCACTTTCACACTTAAAAATTTAATTAAACAGCAAAGATTAGTGAACATGAAAAACAACAATTTCTCATTCAAAAAAGGTTTGCTTGCAGCAGGCATATTTCTATTGGGTGCCGCTGCCATTACAGGTTGCAGCAAATCGCTTGATACAAATTATCAAGAGCAAAATGTACCTGTAGCAGGGCTCATGTCTTTCACCCTAACTACCGCTAAAACGGTTGGTGTATCCATTTCCGGTAACAGCCTTACTACTTATCCACTTTCCTTTTCTAACTACACCGGCGACTACCAACGCATTTATACTGGCAGCCGCAGCTTCGAAGCAAGAGATGGTTACACAGGTAATATCCTTGCCACTACGCCTTACACTTTTGATTCCAGCCATTACTATTCAGCCTTTGTGCTGGGTGCCAATGGTGCTTATAAAAGTGTAATTGCGAACGACAACTTCGATAGTTTGTCTGGTACTAACGGGCAGGCTTATATACGCTACATTAATGCCGTACCCGATTCGGTAAATGCTGCTACCGTTAAGATTACGGCAAATGGAACCAATGTGAGTAACGGTACTGCTACCTATGGTACGGTATCGGCTTTTGCAGCCGTTGCTCCAGGCCAGGTAAATATTGCTATCAGCAAAAACGGCGTTACAAAAGACCGCCCCCTTAGCCTGGAACAACAGAAAGTGTACACTATTTTGTTGCTAGGCGTACCCGGTAGCAACACTGCCGATAGTATGCAGGTACGCTATATTACCAACGGCACTTTAAGCGGTACTAATACGAATGGCCGCACTACCACTACAAATGCCCGTAGCGTTAGCGTAAACTAACCGTTTCTCTTACTACATTTTAATAAGCAACTCTGAGTGGAGTTGCTTTTTTTGTTGCTAATTTCAAAAACTATATACCGAAGTCGTTAAAGCCAACTACTGATTGTGCAAAGGCAAAACGCATGTATAGCTTCCTGCGTAAGTAGGGGCAATCAGGCCGCCATGCATGAAAGAGTTGCTTTTGAAACTGCATTGGTATATGTTTACGGCCCCTACCATTCCTTTCTAAAGATTGCTTAAAATTCCAATGAAGTACGCATTTCTAATGCTATGTATGTTTGCTGCGCTGCATAGTACCGCTCAGGTTTACGAAGTAAAGAAAAGACCTACTGTTTTTATTAATAGCAGTTCGTTCGATTTTAAAACGCCAACAGGTGGCAGTCTGCAGTCATTAAAAGATAATTATTCCGGTTTAGGAATTAGCTACTGGCAAGGCCTAACCTCTCATATTGATCTATCGCTGGCTTATAATTTCAGCAAAGTATTTTACCCTTTCACCAACGGGCTAAACTACCGCAACCGCAGAAACCTGCATGAAATAGATGTTGCTTTCAATCTGAAACTGCTGAATGACAATCATATTGTTGTGCCCTACTTAACGGCAGGTATTGGTGGTTATGTATTTGCCAGTACCAATGGTAGCTATGCCCCGTTAGGAGGTGGAATACAGGTCAATATTAATCATAAAGTTTTCATTAGCCCCAACTTTCAATACCGGGCGGCCGTGACCAGCGAAGCTAAAAATCATTTGTTTTATGGGTTGAATGTAGGCGTACCATTAACCAAACGTAAAGAGGTATTAACAGAGGAAGAAAAGAAGAAAATTGCTTTAGCTAAAGCGATGGCCAACATCAAACCAATTGTGTACGACCGGGACAAAGATGGTGTACCAGACTCACTTGATAATTGCCCTAATACGCCTGGTATGGCCAAGTTTAAGGGTTGCCCACCACCAATTGATTCCGACTTTGACGGCGTACCAGATTCGCTGGACAAATGCCCTACCGTTGCCGGCGTAGAAGCAACCGGCGGCTGCCCACTGGCCGATCAGGATGGCGACAGCATCCCCGATGTGGTTGACCTTTGCCCAACAGTAGCAGGCCTGGAAAAATACAATGGCTGCCCTATACCCGATACAGATAAAGACGGCATAAATGATGAACTGGATAAATGCCCGGAACAAGCAGGCCCTGCCAGCAATGGCGGCTGCCCGTATACCAAGCCAGACGATAAATCGTTGCTTATTCCCGTTCCGGTAGAAGAGAAGGACATGCCGGATACTGCTGGCAGACGAATGCTTTCCTATGATATCTTTTTTTATAGTGGGCTAACCATTGTACCGGATGCTTCGCAAAGAATACTGTTGGGTGTAGTGGATATTTTGTATAAAAATCCAAAGGCAAAAGCAGTGCTTTGGGGCTATGCTGATAACCTTGAATTTGGAGTAGCTGCAAAAGCTAATTCTGCCAAACGAGCCGTGGCAGTTGCTACCTACTTAATGAATCGGGGCATCTCCAAACTAAGAATTACTTCTATTGGCCTGGGGGCTGCTAACCCAAGAGCACCCAACAACTCTATGGTAAACCGCTCACAAAACCGGCGGGTAGAGATTAAGATTGTGTATTAGGAAAACGGCCTACCAAACCTCCCCAACGGGGGAGGTTTAAGAACCATAACATTTTTGATTGTAAATAACAAAGAAGGCATCGCTTGGAGTGATGCCTTCTTTGTTATTTACTTGTGCTATTCTTTAGGTCAGTAAAAGCTCAATTAATAGATAAAACCTGAACGGTGCCAACGCCGCATAAGCTCAATGTTTGTTCATCTGCTGGGGCCATAAAAAACGGGTAGATAATGCTACCCGTGATGCGAAACCCATGAACGCCAAAATTTGGAATTGCTTGCTACCTATTGCCCGTTGCCAATTGCTTCTTCCTTTTCTGCTACCGCTTTATTGGCTAGTTGTCCGCAGGCTGCATCAATGTCTTTACCCCGGCTGCGGCGTAGGCGGGCATTTACCCGGTGCTTTTCCAGATAGGCCATAAATGCATCAGTGGTGGCTTCGTCCGGTTTTATGAACATGGCATTATCAATGGGGTTGTACTCAATGATGTTTACGAGGTCAGCAGGCACCTGCCGGTAGATTTTAATAAGTTCATCGGCGTCTTTCAACGAATCGTTGAAATGGCTGAACAGGATGTACTCGAAAGTAATTTCGTTGCCGGTTTTCTGGTAGAAATAATTGAGTGCTTCAATGAGTGCTTCGATGTTGTTGCTCTCGTTGATGGGCATGATCTTATTCCGCTTTTCATCGTTGGCCGCATGAAGGCTTACCGCCAGTTTGAAGCGAACCTGGTCGTCACCTAATTGCTTAATCATTTTGGCAACACCAGCCGTAGAGACGGTAATGCGGCGAGGGCTCATGCCCAGTCCATCGGGTGCAGAAATGCGTTCAATGGCTTTCAATACGTTTTTATAGTTGAGCAGTGGTTCACCCATACCCATAAATACAATATTCGTCAGCTTTTTGCCATAGGCCTGCTGGCTTTGCTGATTTACCAATGCTACCTGGTCTACAATTTCGTCGAAGTCCAGGTTGCGTTTGCGATCCATATAGCCGGTGGCACAAAACTTACAACTTAGGCTGCAACCAATCTGGCTGCTTACGCATACGGTCTGCCGCTCATTTGTGGGAATTAAAACACCTTCTACTGCATGACCATCATGAGTAGTGAACCGGCTTTTGATGGTGCCGTCGGCGCTGTGTTGAGTAGCGTTTACTTGTAATGCAGGCAGGCTGAATGCTTCAGCCAGCTTTGTACGAAAATCTTTGCTTAGGTTGGTCATGTCATTGAAACTGCGGGCCTGTTTCAGCCATAGCCATTCCCATATTTGCTTAGCCCGAAATTTCTTTTCGCCAATGGTTACGATGAACTGCTCGATGTCGGTTAAAGATAGATGCCGGATATTTTTTTGTGCCCCTGCTGTCATTATGCAAAAGTAAAATTTGTAAACTAAACTATCGACTCTTTAACTTTGTGGATTACTTGTTAATAACTTCGCCGTATGAACAGTCTTCTCCTGGCTAAAATAGAATCGCTACCTGCTGAACAACAAAAGGAAGTTGAGAATTATGTACAGTTTTTGGTAGATAAATTTGTAGTAGCCAAGCCGGTAGAAACATCGGTAATGGAGAAACGTCGTCAGGCTTTTGGTGCCTTAGATCCAAAAGTATTCAGCAGCACCGAAGAGTTTTAAGCCCCTTTTTTATTTTAATATTATTTATGCCTGCTGCTTTTGTAGTGGATGCTATTCGTACGCCCATAGGCAAGTATGGTGGCAGCCTTAGTTCCGTACGCCCCGACGATTTGCTAGCCCATGTAATAAAACAATTATTGGAAAGAAATACGGCTATTGATGTAGCCGCAATTGAAGACGTAATTGCTGGTGCGGCCAATCAAAGTGGCGAAGACAATCGCAACGTGGCCCGGATGGCAGCGCTGCTGGCGGGTTTGCCTACATCTGTTTCCGGCACTACGGTCAATCGGTTGTGTGCTTCGGGACTGGAGGCTATTATGCAGGCGACCCGTGGTATACAATGCGGCGATGGTGAAATGTACATCGCCTCCGGCGTGGAGAGCATGAGCCGGGCACCTTTCGTAATGCCGAAAGCGGCTACCGCTTTTGAACGTACCCCACAGATATTTGATACAACCCTTGGCTGGCGTTTCATCAATCCAGCTCTTTCTGAAAAATACTACCCCTATACCATGGGTGAAACGGCTGAAAACGTAGCTGCTCAATGGAACATCAGCCGGGAAGTGCAAGACCAGTTTGCACAGCAAAGCCAGGAAAAATGGGCTGCCGCAAAAGCCGCTGGCAAATGGCAGAATGAAATGGTAGCGGTGCCTGTTTCCGTTGGTAAAGAAGTAAAACAAGTAACAGAAGACGAGCATCCCCGGCTTTCTTCGCTGGAGCAACTAGCTAAACTAAAACCTGCATTTAAAAAAGATGGAACGGTAACAGCGGGCAATAGCAGCGGCATTAATGATGGGGCAGCGGCTATGCTGGTAGCAAGTGATGCAGCAGTAAAAAAATATGGTCTGCAACCGATGGCCCGAATTATAAGTATGGCTGTAGCTGGCGTTGATCCGGAGGTGATGGGTATTGGGCAAGTGCCTGCTACGCAAAAAGCGTTGCAC
>CAXTDG010000291.1:0-6344 GCA_964242675.1 uncultured Chitinophagaceae bacterium | reverse complement strand
ATTTCGAACAGTTCGGCCTGCCGTTCAATAGTAAATACTTCAGCACCCATTTCGGCTAATACGCTGGATTGATACACACTGCCGGTGCCAATTTCCAACACTTTTTCGCCCCGCTGCACTTGTAGCAATTCAGTTTGGTAGGCTACGGTATAGGGTTGCGAAATGGTTTGCCCGGCAGCAATGGGGAAAGCCCGGTCCTGGTAGGCGATTAAATCCAGGGCGCTGTCCATAAAAAAATGTCGGGGAATGGCCATCATAGCTGTCAGCACCCGTTCGTCTTTAATACCTTTTTGCCGCACAATATCTATCAGTTGTTTGCGAAGGCCTTTATGCCGGTATGTGTCAAGCAGTTTTCTCATAAAATCAGGGCATGCAAATTAGGATAAAGAGGGCAGAGAATAGAGGACAGTTGGCAGGAATATGCCGGGAAAAAAGATTATGTAAGTGCCGCCCATTGGTTGGCGGTTGCAGCTATGGCCACTACTTCCTGCAACTGCATACATTTAAAATGACCAAGCGGACATTTCTTCAATCCATAATTAGAGCAAGGCTGGCAACGCAGGTCGGGAACAACAAAATTCTGGTAAGGCGGCTGAGCCAAAGAATTGCCTGCTATTAACGGCTGTGCATAGTAAGGTTCTACATCCAGTTTGGGTGAGGTGCCGCCCCAAATGGCCAGCACTTTTTTGCCCAAGGCACAAGCAATGTACTGCATCCCCGTATCGTGAGAAAGGACAAGCAAGGAGCGACGCACCAAATCGGCTGAGCCGTGCAGGTTAAATTTTCCGCAGGCATTGTAGATTTTTGAAGGGTCAATGCTAGCTATCACATCGCCTTCTGCGGCGTCTTCTTTTCCGCCCACCAGCACTATTGGGTAGTTAATTTGAGTACACAACTGTTGTAGCTTTTCAACCGGCAGTTTTTTGGTAAAATAAGATGCCCCGATAACGATAGAAACAAAGCCGGACCGATGCGTTTCCAGAAGCGCTGTTTCAGGCAGCACTTCGTTTGGCGGTATAAAATAATCTAGCCCTTTTCCATCGTTTTGTACACCCAGCGGTAGTAGTGTATCCAAAGAGCGGTCAGTGATGTGGCGGCCGCTCATGGTGTTGATGTGAAATTTTGTAAGCAGAAATTTAGAAACGGTTTCTTTTTTAAACGTCAGGCTTTTGCAGGAAAGCGACTGCTTGATTTTGAAAGTGCGGAAGTTTTTATGCAAGTCAATAACGTAGTCGTACTGCTCTTTTTTAAACTGCTGAATCAGTTCATCCAGGTTTTTTTGAAAATAAAAAAAGCGATCCACATAAGGATTGGCTTCAGTAACAGCTTTGAAAGATTGCTTCGTCAAGAAATGAACTTCAGCGTCGGGCAACTGTAGTTTCAGGCAACGCAATACCGGCGAGGCCAGCACAATATCTCCAATAGAAGAAAACCGGATGACGAGAAACTTCATGCTGCGAAATAAAAGGAAATTTAGGGAGCAGATAGCATAGAGAAGTTGGGAGGAAGGAGCTTAGATTTTACCTTAAAACCTTTAAATACTTCCTGCCAGCAAGAAGCTGGCAATTACTTTTGTCGCCCTCACTTTTCATTTTTCAAACGAGTGAACGGGTGAACTTTAGAACCTTGTAAACTTCTTACAGACTGTGGTTGGTTTTTTCAGAGAGCGAAATACATTTCACATAATTGCACTGGTGCTGATAGCCGTTTTGGCAAAGCTGGCTTACCTGCTGCACCCGCCGGTGCTGGTGTACAATGCCGGGCAGGGGCTATTGCCCGCCATGCTCAATCGCTGGTATGCCAACGGTGGTAGTCAGGGCTTTTCGGTCTTTGTAGCATTGCTTATTAATGTTGGCAGCGCCCTGTATGCTAATAGCATTGTAATGGGGCAGCGTATGTTTCTTAAGCCCAGCTTTATGGTGGCAGTGTGTATGGTGCTCCTGTCATCGCTGGTGCCAGAAGCCAACCTGGTAACGGCACCACTGCTGCTGCTACCACTGCTCATTTACATTTATCAACAAATCACTAAACTTTACAACACAGCCCAGCCTCGTACTATTATTTATAATGTTGGGCTGGCTGGCGGTATCGGCATTATTCTATACCATCCTTTCGCTGTGTTTCTACTGGCTATGTTGGGTGGTATTGCCAGTATGCGTACGTTTCGCATTCAGGAGTGGCTCATTTGGCTACTCGGTCTGGCTACGCCGTATTACCTGTATTTATCGTGGCAATTTCTGAAAGGCTACTGGCAACCAAAAGATCAATTGGTCATGCTGCATCTTTCAATTACGCAGTTTTCGAAAGATGTTTATAGCCTCATAGCAGGCGGTATGGCCCTGGTATGGACGGCTATTGGCATTGCTGCCTGGCGACCCAACTTGCGCCGTATGCTGATTCAACAGCGGAAGAACTGGGCATTGCTATTACTTTTTGCTGGCATTGCTGCCTTTCTGCTTTTTTGGAAAACCGGGGATGCAGCAGATAGTTATGCATTAGCTGTGTTTCCATTTAGCTGCTTCGCCGCTTCGGCTTTTGTATTTCCTAAAAAGCTTTTGTGGCCTACTATTTTATTTTGGCTGGTTGTGCTGGCCGTGGTGCTTATTTGCCTGCGGCACTACGATGGTAAAATTGCCTAAGCAGCATAGCTTTTTAATAGGCAATTAGCAAGAAATAAACAAAAAAGCAAGTTCCTCTATAATAAGCAAAAGGGCAAGTAGAAAATTCGTTCTACTTGCCCTTTTGCTTATTACTTCTTGCCTCTTTGAAAAGGTATTACTTCTTCAAAATAGCAGGGCGTTGTGAAATTTCGTGGTAACATAGAACGCCATCCGCATAAAAGTGCGCCACCATACTACGGCGGGTTTTGGCTTTGTCAGAAATGGAACTGCCACCATGCAGCAGGTTGGCATGCCATATCAATATATCACCTTTTTTTGGTCGAAAGATTTGTGGCTGAAAATGATTGGCTTGTATAATTTCGTCAATCTTGTTTTCGTAGCGTTTATAGTTATGTTCACCAATGGCTATGGCCGTGTTGCCGGTATTGTAGTCTTCGCTCATCACGTAGCTTAGTTTATGGCTGCCGGGGTAGTACACCAGTTCGCCACTACCGGGTTGTATATCTTCCAGCGCCAGCCAAAATGCGGCGAGGTAGCCCAGCGGTTCGGTAGTCATGTGTATGCTGTCGCTATGTGGCTTTTGCTCACTGCCATATACAAAATTGATGGTTTGAAAAGGGATGGGCTCTTTACCAAATACAAACTGCAGAACTGCCAGAATAGTAGGATGATGAAACGCCTGCCGGATAGCCGGGCTATGCTGCCAGGCATCCATAATTTTTCGGCCCGTAAAATTGAACTGCACCTTTCCTGCCTGTTGCAGGTTTTCAATTTCCTGGTTAATAGCGTTTGCTTCATTCAGCATTAGCCCCGGAATAATCATAAACCCGTTTTTGGGCCATTGCAATAATTGCTGCTGAATTACAGGTGAAAAAGAAGCAAACTGCGGATGCTGCCGGATGGCAGATTCGGTAATGCCCGGTTTATCCATCCAGGGAATATTAACGGTATCCCGATGTTTAAAATCGGCATGGGCTATATTTTGCCAAACTGTTTTTTTTACACCAAACTGCCGGTACAGGTTTTTATTGCGAGTAAGTTGCGGCAGCCTGCTCAGGTTGTACAACCAGTAAAAAATACGCAGCCCCCGAAGTGTACCAGTATATTTTGCTGCCCATTTCATCATAGCGGTAAAAGTAATAAAGAAAGTTGCTGAACCTACAATAGCCTGTTTTTAAGAAGATGCCTAACATTTTCTTCATCTAAAACCGTCTATACTAATGAAGATGTTTCTTTACTACACCGCTCTTCAGTCGTAAATTTTTATACAGCATTTTGTGCAGTAAAAAAAGATGGGGCAATAACTGCATCGGGCTAATTTCGCTGCCTTCATTTTCACCGTGGCAATACTAACCCTTACTACCGATATTGGCTTGCAGGATTACCTGGCAGGTGCTATTAAGGGGCAGTTGCTATCACTACATTCCGGTTTTCAGATTGTAGATATTTCGCACAGCATTACGCCGTTCAACTATTCGCTGGCCGCCTACATAAGCCGCAATAGTTTCTGGCATTTTCCGGAGGGCAGTTACCATTTACTGCTGGTCAATTTATTTGAAACTACACCCGGTCATTTTTTGCTGGCCAAGCACAATGGGCAATACATTGCCTGTGCCGACAATGGCTTGCTGCCCCTGGTTTGCGGCGGACCACCACAAGAAGTAGTGGCGGTATTACTAAGCATCGGCATGTCTAAAACGACGCTCAACTGCACCGGCGAAATGGGCAAAGCGGTGCAGCGGTTGATTGAAGGTGTTCCGCTAACCAGTATTGGCTATCGGCCCGAAGCTATTACCGAGCTGCACTCCATGAAGCCCAGCTATGCTGATAACTGGATGGAAGGCCAGGTGCTGCACATTGACCATTTTGAAAACGTGGTGATCAACATAACCCGTGATGAATTTGAAGGGCAACGCAAGGGCCGCCGCTTTAAGCTGATCTTTAAACGGGACGAGGTGATTGACAAAATCAGCGAAACCTACGCCGATGTACCACAGCACAATAAACTGGCCCTATTTAATTCAGCTGGCTATTTGGAAATTGCCATTAATAAAGGCAACGCTGCTGGTCTATTTGGCCTGCAGATTTACAAAAACGATACACAGGCCCAGTTTCAAATGAGTCGGTTGTACTACCAAAAAGTGCGGATTGTATTTGAATAGTGAATGGTGAATAGTGAATAGTGAATGGTGAATAGTGAGTGGTCAATGGTGAATAATAAATAGGATTTTTGTTCTTTGAACCTTGCTTCTTGATCCTTGCATTTTCTATCTGCTTGATTCTTGCACCTTGATCTTTGCCGCTTGAGCCTTCACTGCTCCTTCGGCTTGCAGCATGTGGCGGTAATTGTGGGCTATCAGAAAACGGAATGTATCCCCTACAGGTAATTTTATAAAACGGCTAATAGAGATAGGCGTTTTAGCTTTTCGAATGTCAATGGCTTTGGCTTCTTCCAGCAGTTGCAATATTTTTTCCTGTTGGTCAATAAATTCGGCCAGTACCGCATCGCTATCCAATTGTGTTAATGGTGTGTGGTTTTTGGGGGCTTTCATTTTTTTTACCGTTTTAGCTTCGCCCTTGGGCAGCATTAGTTCTGTAAAAAAGTTGCCAATCCAACTGCTTTTAAATTTATCCTGGCTAGTCAAGCCTTTCTCTTTTGCATCAGCAATGGATTGCTGTAGGGCTGGTTGATAATAGCGACCATAACTATTGAGATGTTCCAGGCATTGAGCTGCACTCCAGCTACCGGGCTGCGGCTGTTGCAGCATTTTGGCTGGAGGTAGCATTTGCCATTTTTGTATAGCGGTTTGCAAAAAGCTTTCGGTTTGGTGTTGGAGTTCGGTAAGCAACTGCTGGCTGATGAATTCGGGCATTGGTTTTAATTTTCAGCAAAGCTGCTGTTTCGAAAAAATAAAAATCTTGGCCTGCACCAAGATTTTACAACCTTACTTTATTCATTAATTTACTAAATGTAGCTGCATCCAGCCCCAGGTAAGAAGTCAGGTATTTATGCTGAATGAGTTGCAGTACCTGCGGGCTACGTTTCAGCAGGGTCGTAAACTTTTGTTCGGCAGTGAAGCATTGCAGTTCAATCTGCCGCTCCAGCACACCAGCAACGGTTTGGCTCAAAGCCTTACGGATAAAGGTTTCAAACGAATGGTGTAGCTCCATCAGCGCTGACACTTGAGTATAGGTGGTTCGCAGAAAATGACTTTGCGTAAGCGTTTCCAGATAATAGCGGCTGGGCTGTTGTAGCAAAAAGGAATCGAGTACACCGGAGAAAGAAAAAGGATAGGTAAACACCAGCGTTGCTTCCCGGTCGTCGGTGGTAAGATAAAAGGCCCGTTGTACGCCTTCAGTTACAAAGTATAAATGCTTTTCCGTTTCGCCGGCTGCTGTCAAAACTGTTTTTCGCTTGGCGTCATACGGCTGCCAGATAGAGGAAAAAGATTGCCATACCTCATTAGGCAACGGGTGAATGGCAAACACAATTTTTTGAAGTTGGGAAATAGTAGTGGCTGTATCCATGCAGGGCTAATATAAAACGGATTCATCAAAAAGGCATAATGTACAAGGCAACATAATCTGTTTAATCATTCCATCTTATCGCAGTTCAGGACAACAAAAAAGCTGTTAACAAAATGAGAGCAGCCTTTTATATAACAAGTAAAAATCAGCTTAGTGAGCTACTATTCTTTAGCAGGTTTCAACCGTAGTTCCGGT
>CAXTDG010000290.1:0-6359 GCA_964242675.1 uncultured Chitinophagaceae bacterium | reverse complement strand
GGGTGGTGACTATACAATTGATCAAATTGTAGGTGCCAAAGAAGTAATTGCTGCTGGTGGCCAAGTAATTATTAACCCAATACTGGAAGGTTTTTCAACTACAGGCATTATTGAAAAGATGCGGGGATAAAAATTAGTAAGTGCTTCTAAATGAAACCTTAACAAGCGGTGGCACCGTTTTTGACCCAGGGCCATTACAAAAAACAAAGTTATGGCGAATCAAAAAGTATTTGGCGTATGGATGGATCATCATCATGCTACCGTAGTTGGACAAGAAGCTACCGATAGTAATGAAATGACAGTGCTTGGACATGTAAAAGGAGAAGAAACACCAGCCAACTCCAGTGAGAACACTGCTAACAACCACGAAAAAACATTGCAGACAAAATTCTTTAAGGAGATTACTGCCTTAATGCAGAACGCAGATAAAGTATATGTAACGGGTACCGGCACTGCGCAAGAGCAGTTTGCTCACTACCTGGCCGAAACGCCTCAGTTTAAAAATACAACTACGGAACTTTCTACTTCTAATAAAATGAGTGATGATAAGCTAGTAGAATTTTTCAGCAAGAACTAACTTGGTATTTAATAAAAAAGCCGCCGTTTGTTACAATGCAAACGGCGGCTTTTTGTTATTTGGTTATTATGCATAAATAGCCACCTCTTCTTCCCCATCACTATTTTTAAAACCCCGGTACATACCGGCACTGTTGAATTGCATCGAAACATTCCCTGCAGCATCTACGCCAATCATGCCGCCTTCGCCTTGCATCCGTACCAGTTTTCGATGCACTACTTCCTCCATAGCATCATTTAGCGAAAGGTTTTTGTATTCCATTACCGCACTAACATCATAAGCCGCCACTGCCTTTATAAAAATTTCGCCATGCCCAGTACAGCTAATAGCACAGGTTTGGTTATTGGCATAAGTGCCTGCCCCAATTACCGGGCTATCGCCAATGCGGCCATACTTTTTGTTGGTCATGCCTCCGGTACTAGTAGCAGCAGCAATATTGCCATTCTGGTCGCAGGCTACAGCGCCTACTGTTCCAAATTTTTTGTCCCGCATTAGTTCATCTAAATGATGATGCGTATGGTCAAGGGAATAATTATCGCTATCCCGCATCGCTTTCCACTGGTCGTACCGAAACTGGGAGAAAAAGTATTCGTCGGGTTCCAGTTTAATGCCTTGTTTGATGGCAAAATCGTTGGCCCCTTTGCCGCTAAGAAAAACGTGATTGCTGTGCTCCATTACCTCAGCCGCCAGTTCTACCGGGTTGCGTACACTACGAATGCCTGCTACCGCACCGGCATCCAGGTTGCTGCCATCCATAATGGCGGCATCCATTTCCTGTACCCCTTTCTTGGTAAAAACCGCCCCCCGGCCTGCATTGAACAACATATTGTCTTCCAGAATTACAACGGCTGCCTTTACTGCATTTACAGCACTACCGCCCTGTTCCAGCACGGCATAGCCACCATCTACAGCATCTTGCAAGCCTTTTAAATAAGCTGCTTCCAGTTCGGGAGTCATATCTTCTTTCAGGATAGTGCCAGCACCACCGTGTATCGCAATTGTGAATTTTCCCATGGGTTTTTCTTTCTGCTGTCGAAAGTAGTAGAAATGAAGCCGAAGGAAATCGAAGTTTTAGTTATGATGCTTAAATCATTACAAAAGAATAGAAGAACAGCTTAGAAAATTTTTATTAAAAAAGGAATGGCAAGCAATCGTTTATCTCTATTTCTTATTCACTAATGATTCGGCTTGTTTTACCAAGTCAACAAATTCGCTCCGGTATCCGTATGCATCGTTTGATTTAGCCCCACCTGCCAGCGAAATCACTTGAGCATAGTTGGCCTCTTGTTTAAAAGCAGATGACCTTAAGAGCAATCCAAACTCTGCTACAGCGGCTGCAAAACAAAAATTGTCAGAAGGTCTATTGAACAATCCTGTTGCCTGATTAACCGGATGAACGATTAGCTTACTTACATCGCCATCAGGTGCTTTGTACCGGAGTTTAATGGTCATTAATTCTTCTGTTGTGGTAACTACAGCCGCCGGACGCACCTGGTATTTCAACGGATCAACGTTATGAGCAAATTCATCTTTTACACCTGCGGGAATGATTTCATACAACGCAGTAACAGTATGACCTGATCCTAGTTCGCCGGCATCTTTTGCATCATCATTGAAATCTTCGCTGGCCATTACCCGGTTTTCATAGCCTATCAAGCGGTACGACTGAACCTTAGTGGGATTGAATTCCAATTGCAACTTCACATCTTTGGCAATGGTAAATAGCGTACTGCCAAACTCATTCACCAGCACTTTTTTAGCTTCATTTGCATTGTCGATATAGGAATGATTACCGTTCCCTTTATCAGCTAGTTGCTGCATTTTGTTGTCTTTGTAGTTACCCATTCCATAACCTAGCACACTTAAAAAAACGCCGCTTTTCCGTTCGTTTTCAATCATCGTTACCAGTTCATCATCGCTGCTGGCACCTATATTAAAATCACCATCGGTACAAAGGATGATGCGGTTGTTTCCTTCTTTTACAAAATTGGCTTTTGCTGTTTTATAAGCTAGCTGAATGCCCTCTCCACCAGCAGTTGAGCCGCCTGCCTGCAGGTTTTGTAGTGCATCTTTAATGGTTTGTTTATTAGCCCCGCTTGTGGGAGCAAGTACCAAACCTGCACTACCTGCATACACCACAATCGCTACTGTATCCTGCGGCCGCAACTGGTCTGCCAGCATACTCAGTGATTCTTTTACCAATGGCAATTTGTTGTATTCGTCCATCGAGCCGGATACATCAATCAGGAAAACTAAATTGGCGGCTGGAAGCTGCCCGGCATCCAGCTTTTTGCCCTGCAAACCAATATGCACCAGCTGGTGTGTTTTGCTCCACGGGCATTGGGCTACTTCGGTAATTACTGAAAAAGGATCGGCGCCAGTTGGCTGCGGGTATTCATAATCGAAATAGTTAATCATTTCTTCAATGCGTACTGCCCCTTTGGGTGGCAATTGCCCTTGTGTAATGTACCGGCGAACATTGCTATAAGCTGCTTCATCTACATCGATAGAAAAAGTGGAAAGGGGATTTTGTGTAGCCGTGAGAAATGGATTTTCTATTATGTTATCATAATCCTCGGTATTGAATTCAGGCTCTTTGGTTTTGTTTTGCTCAGGAGGCGTTTCGTCCTTTTTCACTTCTTCATCTCTTGCAATAACAGGTGGTGTAGCAGTAGCATTTTGTGCTACACTTTCCGGTGAAGCAGGCGGAGGTGGCGCAGGCTGTTTTAACTCCATTAATTGCACTTCATCACTAACCTCAACAGATTTATAGTTATTACGTTGAGGCGTATTATGACAGGCAGCCAGAAAAGTAAGGGCAAAGCAAAGCCCTGCTGCATAACGCAGTATCGTAAACATGGCAATAAAATTTAAAGTGGTAAAAGAATGTTTAGACTTCGCCCATAGTCACGCCGGCTGTGGGTTTTGTCTTTTGTTGATTGGTGGCGTGTAACAATCTTTGGAGATGCGGATTGATACATCTTTACACAAAAGAGTAACCTGTAAATTTTAAAAAAACTTACAGGCGTTAGTTTTTCGAAGATAATTTCTATGAAGCCTATGTTCTTAATTGCCACGTCCTTTAGGGCGTGGATTAAAGATTTTATTATTGTATTGGCTTTAGCCGGAATTCCCTTAAGCCAGTTGGGCTAAAGCCAATAGAAGCGGAATAACCGTCCTCCACGCCTTGAAAGGCGTGGCAATTAATCAATTTCCTTAACTGGCTGACATTGCCCTGCGGGGGAAAAAATTTTTCATTGTTCACTGTTCATTATTCTTCCTCCCCTGCCATACTTAGAATAATATCCCATTCGGCATCCGTTATGGCTGATACCGACAGTCGCCCCTGCCGGATGAGTTGCATATTCGCAAGGCGTTTATCGCTTTTCATTTGAGCCAATGTTACCGGCTTCTGTAGTTTGCGTAGTGGTGCCACATCTACTACGCTCCAGGTATCGCCTTCTGCCGTAGGGTCGGGGTAAGCTTCTTTTATTACCTGAACGATGCCTACAATTTCCAGCCCTTCGTTGCTATGATAAAAAAAGGCTTCGTCGCCTACTTTCATAGCCCGCAGGTTGTTGCGGGCCGCATAGTTGCGTACGCCATTCCACATGGTATGTCCTTCTTTTACCAGGTCGTCCCAACTGTATTTATGGGGTTCAGATTTTATCAGCCACATAGTTGTAATTTGAAACTACAATAAAAAACACTTTCTGCTTTTCAGCAGTTTATTATTTATATCCCAACCGTTAAAACCGGGGCTAATGATTCAGGTAATCCAAAATGCAACGGTTCTTCGGAGCAACTGATTACTGACAACTGGCTAACTGACTACCGTTTCCCTACATTTGTTTGCGCTAATCGTTATTTCAACTATGAGCGATACAACATCGGGCTTTGGCAGTGGCATTTTACGGGGACTAAAAAAGATTTTATTTACCGGGGATGAAGCCGCTCCGCCACAAAATCCTAATCCTGCACAGCCGCCAGCCAATCCGCCGCCACAACCTGTACCAACTACTTCAACTCCGTCTTCTACACCATCAATTGATGGCGATAAAGAAATGAAGTTGAAAGTATACCAGCTGCTGGAAAGCATGAACCGGCCCGGCATCGACTTCTTTGAGGTTTGGAATGCGGCTTCTGAAATGGGTGGCGCTTCGCCGTCCAACATCAAGGCTGCTTTTACATCCCTGAAATTTGCCGATAAAACTTTAAACAAGGCCAAGCTGCTGGAAACCGGAGATTTTTACAAAACCACTTTGCAAAAAACCATTGACGGCGAAACCCAGAAACGGCAGGACGAGAAAGCGGCCCTCAATAAAGAGAAAGAGCAAATGGCCAGCAGCCTTTCTGCCGAAATAAAAAGCATAGAACAGCAAATACAAACCTTGCAGGAAAAACTGACAGCAAAGCAAAACGACCGCAACACCATCAATGACAAGTATGAACCCCGCATCTCAGCCATTGACACCCGCATACAAACCGGCCGCCAGAGTGTAGCCGAAGTACTATCCGAAATGCAACAGGTGATTGACACGATTCAGAAAGAAATTAGCTAATTGAAAATTGATAATGGATAATTGGTAATGAAGAGTGGTTACGAATTTGATTACTACATAGCTTTTTAAAAGTGGGTAAGTTTCAAAATAGAATGTTCTTCTTACAATCAGCCATTATCAACTGTCCATTTTAAATTATCAATTAAGTAATTATGACCGAAACATCTTCTTCGACCTTAACCGTTATCCCGGCAGAACTTAGAAACCAGTTGCCCATTTTCCAGGTACTGGGCGATAAGCTGCCGGCACCGATGAAAACGCCGGAAGGCAAAAAGACCATCTCCTCTATTTTTTATTGGATCATCATTTTAGGCGGAGCTTTCTGGTTCTTCAAAAATGTAGATAACCTAGTGGCCATTGCCCAGAAAAGCGTACTATTTGTAGTGTTTGGAATCTTGTTTATTACGCTGCTGATACTGGCTCCCAAAATTATCAGCCTGCTGAATAGGGCCGGTTCTACCCTGCTTTTCAAAAGCGAAAAATCAATCGTTCGCAACAATCCGGTACTGGCCTTGCAAATGCTGTTGAACGATGCAAAAGACACGCTGAAAAGGGTAAAAGACAAAATATCTCATGTAGACGGTGTACGCATCGACATGATACAAAGCGGAACCGGAGCACAGCAAACGGCACAGGAAAAATATGCTTTGGTAAAACGCATTGTAGCCGATGCCGGCAAAAGTGAAACGCAGGCTGCCCAGTTTGCACAACAAGGCAATGCTGAAAAAGCAAACGATCTAAACCGTTCCTCAAAAGAATTGCGTACCAAAGCATTTTTGCTGGGGAAAGAAGGTGAAGCGGAAGAAAATAATGCCCGCAGCTATGCCCAATATGCCAACCAGTTTGCCAAAGTAATAGAAGTGCTGAAGGACAACGAAAGTGCAGCCCGCATCTATGTAAGCACATTGGATAGCAGCATTTCCATTTTACAAAAGAAACTGGAAGCCACCCAAAAAATGAAGAACGCTACCGAAGGCCTGGCCGATGTGTTCAACATCAAAGATGGCTGGGTATTTCAGGAAGCAATGGGGGCTGCCACACAGGCTATCAGCCAAAACATTGCCTCTATCCGTAGCAACCTAGAATTCCTTGACCAGAATAATAACGTAACCGTTGGCGGCACTCCTAGCCAGTCGGAACTGGAAGCCTTTGTAAAACGTGTGGACGACCGCAACCTGACCATGCTGAACGTACCCATGATTGCCAGCCCCGCCTACGAC
>CAXTDG010000289.1:0-6380 GCA_964242675.1 uncultured Chitinophagaceae bacterium | reverse complement strand
GAGTTTTAAAAATACTGAACAACTGGGCCTTACTGAACTTGATCGCAAAGCGGTATACGATATTTACTGCGAGAGTGAAAGTGGTGAAAAATTTATTGTAGAATTACAAAAAGCCAAGCAGAATTATTTTATTGATCGCACTATATATTATTCCACTTTTCCTATTCGGGAGCAGGCAGAGAAAGGATACTGGAACTTTAATCTAAGAGCGGTGTACTGTGTGGGTATACTCGATTTTATTTTTAATGATTATGAAAACGAGCCGGAACGCAATGAAGTAGTACATACGGTTCAACTTAAAAATCAGCATGGCAATGTCTTTTACGACAAGCTAACTTATATCTACTTAGAAATGCCGAATTTCCAAAAGGCAGAAAACGACCTAATTACAAGGTTGGATAAATGGTTATACTTCATCAAAAATCTGGAAGATTTTCAAAGTATTCCATCCATCTTTCGAGATGAAGTATTTACACAGGCATTTGAAACAGCTGAGCTGGCTAAGTTTGATGATGCAGAAAGAGATAGCTATGAAATGAGTTTAAAAGTAGCCAGAGATAATAAAAATACATTTGATTATGCCATGGAACAGGCTGTTGCCAAAGGTATAGAGCAAGGTATAGAGAAGGGTATAGAACAAGGCGAAAAAGAAAAGGCATTACAAATGGCTAAACTCATGAAGACCGATGGCGAGCCGATTGAAAAAATCATTCGTTATACAGGTTTGTCTGAACAAGACATCAACAACTTATAGGAGAATAGTTGTAGACAGTAAAGCTCATAAACTTGTAGTTCATGAGCTTTACTATTTTGTTTCATTCCTAATTTCCCATATTAATTTCCTGTAATCATTTCATTACCTAATTGTAACCATACCGTTACCATACTGTGAACAACAGTTTCGCTTAATTACTTATACTACTTTCGCCACCGTAATCGAAAAACAGATATAGCGGCGAATGAGAATGCTTTACCCTTTCACAAAATTTACAGGCTCCCTTCAGTCATTATTTTCCAGGCTTTTTTCAGGCTTCTCAAGCCGCCCCTGTAAGTCATTCAGTATTTAAACAAGTAATCAATAAATGAAACTGCTGCAGCTCTTGTTGCTGGCTGGTTGCATGGCATTTACCCTGCAATCAACAGCCCAGTCTTTGCCCAAAACAACCTCTAAACAAACGGTCAGAATAAACTTTGCCGGCATAGTAAAAGATGCCGAAAAAAACACGCCTATTGCTGATGCCACTATTAGCGCCGGAGGCAATGTGTTAGGTATTACCAAACCTAATGGCGCCTTCTCCGTAAGCGTAACGCCGGGTACCAATATCACTATTACGAATGTGGGTTATAACACGATTAGTTTAAAAGCTACACCAGAAGAAAATGGCAAAACTATTACGCTAAAAAGCAAAGCCGCTGGCGAACTGGACGAGGTAGTAGTAACAGCCCTAGGCATAAAGCGGCAGGAAAGAGCCCTGGGCTATTCCACTACGCAGGTAAGCGGCGAGCAGCTCACTACTGCAATCTCCGGCAACTGGACGGATGCCCTCTCGGGCAAAGTAGCCGGGCTAAACTTAGTACGCTCCAACAGCGGCCCTACCGGTAGCAACCGCATCATTTTGCGGGGCGAAAACAACCTCAATGGCACCGATGAAGCTTTAGTAGTATTAGATGGTGTAGTAATTACTTCTGGCAGTGGCCGACGTACTGCTATTGGCGGCGAAACCGTATACGGAACTGGTAGTGATAATATGCCCGCCGACTATGGTTCCAGCCTCAACGATATTAACCCGGAAGACATTGAATCCATTACGGTACTGAAAGGTCCGGGAGCGGCAGCGCTGTATGGGCAGCGGGGTGCTAACGGGGCTATTATCATTACCACCAAATCAGGTAATAGCAAGCGCAAAGGTTTTGGTGTTACGTTCAATTCTAATGCTTCCATGGAATCCGTGAACCGCTGGCCCGACCTGCAATACGAATATGGGCAGGGCCTGGCCGGTGCTGCGTACTATTCCTACGGTACCGGTGTAGATGGTGCCAGCACCAGCGGTACTTCATCAGCATACGGCCCACGGTTCAATGGTCAATCATTTTACCAATACAACCCGGTAACACAGGCCCGTGATTCGGTACGTACACCCTGGGTGCCTTATACAAATAGTACTCGTAAGTACTTTGATGTAGGCCAGACGTTTACCAACACCATTACGGTAGATGGCGGTACTGACCGTACTACGGCCCGCCTATCAGTAACCAATGTGGGCAATAAATGGATAACACCTAATACCGGTTACAAACGAAATACAATAGCCCTTTCTGTCAATTCCAAAGTGAATGACCGCCTGACTATTTCATCTAAAATAAACTATACCAACAAGTGGAGCGATAACCTGCCTGGTGCAGGCTACGGCAATCAAAGCATTATGTACTGGTATATTTTCTGGCAACCAAACGCTGATGCTGAATCGCTAAAAAATTATTGGGTAAAAGGGCAGGAAGGTCGCCGCATTGCTTATCCGTACAGCAGCTTCCCAGAAAATCCCTATGCCATTGCGTATGAGTTTCTGAATGCATCTAACCGCCGGGGTGTTACGGGTAATGTACAGGCCAATTATACCATTACCAAAGACTTGAATCTACAGGTGCGTAGTTCGTTGGATATGTCTTACGAAGAGCGTTCGCAGGTGCGGCCATTTGACGCTGGTAGCCGCTACCAGAAGGGCAGCTATCGTACGCAGGATATTTTTACCCAGGAAGTATCCTCCGACTTTCTGCTGAAGTACAGCAAAAAGGTAAATAGCATTTTTGATTTTTCGGCCACTTTAGGCGGAAGCATTTTGCAAAATATCTATCGTAAAAATGAAGTGCGGGCCGATTCGCTCATTAATCCCGGTTTGTACACATTTGCCAATACAGCTGGGCCCTTGGTTACGCTACCTTATAATGCCAGATTCAACCTAAATAGTACTTATGGGTTGTTTACAGCAGCCTATAAAAACTATCTGTTCCTCGACCTTACCGGCAGGGTAGACTGGGCAAGTACACTAGCTACACCCACCCGTACGGATCGCTCCAGCTTCTTTTATCCTTCGGCCAATTTCAGCTTTGTTTTATCTGATGCGTTTCGCCTGCCAAAGCAGGTTGATTTTGCCAAGCTTCGTTTTTCTGCAGCTGGTGTGGGTAGTGGTAGTACTACACCTTATTACACAGGTTATACTTACCAGTCGGCAGGTACATTGTACCCTGGTGGGGCACTGGAAAACCCGGCCCTATTGGCTAATCCTAATCTCGATTTTCTTTTTACTACTACTTATGAAGCTGGCGTAGCAGCTAAATTTTTCAAAAACCGCCTGGGTTTCGATGTGACCGTTTATAGCGGCAACACCGTCAACCAAATACTAGAACGTGTAATTGATCGGGCTTCTGGTTATGCAAGAGCTGTTATTAATGCAGGTAAAGTAAATAACCAGGGCATTGAAGTATTGCTGAACGGAACACCTATCAGACGGAAGAATTTTAGTTGGGATGTAAGCTTCAATTTTTCTTCTAATAGAAATGTAATTAAAGAACTGCCTGATAGCAGTATTGTACTGCGTACCGGCCCGGTTGCTGGTGGGCAGATAGTGGCCAAGGTAGGCGGTAGCATGGGCGATCTGTATGGTGTTGGATACCTACGTGCCCCGGACGGGCAGGTGGTGTACGATGCTACTACCGGTTTTGCTAAACTGGCTGAAGGGGTACAATACCTGGGCAATACTAACCCTAAGTATAAGGCCAGCTTCATCAATAAATTTAACTACAAGCAATTTACAATCGGCTTTCAGTTCGATGCACAGGTTGGTGGCGTAGCTCATTCACTGATGCATTACAAACTGGCTGAGCAGGGCAAAACTACTAATACACTGCCAGGCCGTTATAGTGGCATTATTGGTAATGGTGTGGTGATGACCGCTGATGGTAAATACAGCCCTAACACCACGATTGCTTCAGATATAGATGGCTACTACCGCTCCCATTTTGGCGCTGATAATGCTGAGGGTAGCACCTTCAGTACCGACTTCATTAAGTTTCGGGAAGTGAACCTGGGCTATTCCATTGCACCGCAGCTTGCTAAAAAGCTGCACCTGCAACGAGCCACCATTGGCTTATACGGCCGCAACCTGGCCACTTGGAGCCCCTGGCCCATGTTCGATCCTGAGTTTGGTACCCTAAGCGGTAGCAACATTGTGCAGGGCTTCGAAACCGGCCAGTTTCCTTCTACCCGTACGCTGGGTGCTAACCTGATTATTGGATTCTAAAAAATCAATAGAAATGAAATCTGTTATCCATAAAATATGTGGCTCGGCTTTATTACTTAGCCTTTTGCTTACCTCCTGTACCAAAGATTTTCAGGCAATAAACACAGACCCTAACAATATAACGATAGCACAGGCACAGCAATTATTAGCGCCTGCATTGGTAGGTGCCCTCACCATCAACATGATGCGTAACCGCAACTTCAACAATGAGTTGATGCAAGTGACGGTGAACCTAAGCGAAGCCGAGGGCCAGGTTTTTCGGTACGACTACCGCAGCAACTGGGCTGATTACCTATACACCGGCTTGTATTCCGAATTGACCAACTTCAAAGACATTTATAAAGTATCGAAAGATAGTGGTAGCGCCGCTTACAACCGGTCTTACATGGGCATATCGCTTGTTTGCCAAACCTGGTTGTATTCCATCCTGACAGATACGTATGGTGATATTCCGTATTCCCAATCCAACCTGGCCCGTGATTCCGGTATTACCGAGCCCCGTTTCGACCGGCAGAAAGACATTTACCTAGATATGTTTAATAAGCTGGAGCAGGCTAATACCTTACTAAAAACAGGTACTGCTATTACTGCTTCCAGCGACCCGGTTTTTGCGGGTAATATTGGCCTGTGGCGCAAGTTTGGCAACAGCCTGTATCTACGCCTGCTGCTACGTGTTTCCGGCAAGGCCGATGTATCGGCAGCAGCCATTGCCAAAATAAAAGAGATAGCCGAAACCAACACGGCTAATTATCCTATCATGGCTAGCAACGCCGAATCAGCCATCCTAAAATGGACGGGTACAGCGCCTTATACTTCACCTTATGTAACCATACGGGAGCAGGATTTTCGGGCACCCGGCCTGGCGGAATTTTTTCTTAAAAACCTGGTAGACTGGAACGACCCCCGGATCAGTATCACCTATGGAAGTAATGGTTTCAACCGTTGGGGCATTGCAGGTTACATGGGTTCTTTTGTGGGTACGCCCAGCGGCTATGCAGCCGGTACTAATCCTATTAAAAAGTCATATTTCTATTCTAATACATCTACCACTTCGCTGCAAGTTGATCCGCTAACTGGTATGATGCTGAACTATGCTGAAGTGCAGCTAATATTGGCAGAAGCAGCTACCAAAGGCTGGATTAGTGGCAACGCTGAAACCTACTATAACAATGGTGCACTGGCCAGCATTACCCTATGGGTACCAGCCTTTGCCGTACCCATTACTACCTTCCTTACGAATGCCGACATCCAGTGGCTACCCAACCTTACGTTTGATCAGAAAATGGAGCGGATTCACCTGCAAAAGTATTATGCCTTATTTCTGGCTGATATGCAGCAGTGGTTTGAGTATCGCCGCACCGGCCACCCCATTTTGCCAATGGGTGCCGGCCTGCAAAACGGAGGCGTAATGCCTGCCCGTATGAACTACCCGGTATATGTGCAAAGCACCAACCCCACTAACTATCAGCTGGCCGTGCAGGCACAGGGAAGAGATGTGATATCAACACAAGTGTGGTGGCAAAAACCGTAAAAAAACAGGCAATAAACAACAGGCAATTGGCAAAATGCAATGCTTAGTAGAAAAGCCGATTTACAATAGCCAAACATTATTTGTAGCCTTTTCTAACAATAACAAAACCATGAAAAATAGAAATTTATATTATTTCATTTTACTAACCTTTATCACTCTATGGGGTTGCGAAAAAAGCAACTATCCGGGTGGCAGAATAAGCCCTTACATTGCCATTTTTGATGTGCGGGATTTGTACAAGGGGCAGGATGTAACACTAACCAAGGAAAACTTATTAGGGTCAACCGAAATTACCGGCGTAGTAGTGTCCGACCATTCGGGCAAAAACCTGCCTGCTGGTCTGGTAGCCATTCAGGATGCTCGTCGGCTATCGGCGCTGCGGGGTATTTCTATTAATATTGGTGCCGATGCAGCTAACTATGTACCCGGCGATTCAGTAATTGTAAAAGTAGAAGGTGGCGTACTGAAACGGGTAGGGGGTATTCTGGAAATCACCGGCTTGTCTACTGCTGCATTTACCAAAGTTGCTTCCGGCAAGCCACTGCCTATAG
>CAXTDG010000288.1:0-6386 GCA_964242675.1 uncultured Chitinophagaceae bacterium | reverse complement strand
CCGATATGCCACCTGGCGGGGATGTTACAGAATTTATTTTGCAGGAGCGTACCAGGGAATTTGCTTTTGAAGGCAAGCGTTGGTTCGACGTATTGCGCAATGCCCGCCGCCGGTATGCTACACAACCCAATTATCTTTCTGCCGCCATTATTGATGCTGTGCCACCAGCTCGTCAGCAATCAGTAATTGCCCGCTACCGGGATAGCAATAGCCACTACCTGCCTATTTTCTTTTACGAACTACAAGCTAATAAAGCACTGGTACAAAACCCCTCTTATCGCTAATTTACAATCGCTTTGATATGAAAAAAACAATCTCTAAACTACTGCTTTATGCCTCTGCAATTGCAATGGTTTCCTTTTACCTGGTGGGTTGTAAAAAGGATGAAATTAAAATAAGTACTACTGACGACGTAAACATCGTTGGCTATCTTGATAAGCATCTCGATTCGTTTTCGCTGTTCCGGCAGATTCTGGAGCGTACAGAAACCGCTGCTTTTCTGAATGCTTATGGTGCTTATACGTGTTTTGCGGTAACGAATAATGGTGTACAAACCTGGCTGAATAGCATGGGTGCATCATCAGTAGCGGCTGCTGACATCAACAAGCTGAAAGATATGGTGAAGCTGCACCTGCTGGGCGATACATTGACTACTGCATCGTTTACCGATGGTAAGCTGCCAGTGGTAACGATGTATGGGCAATACCTGGTAACCAGTATAACGACTAAATATAATGTCGCTGGCTTTTTGGTGAACAGACAGGGGTTTGTACTGCAAGGAAATATCAAAACTGGGAACGGTTTAATTCATGTGCTGGATAATGTGCTGCAACCGGCAACCCTTACACTGGCAAAAACACTGGAAGCCAAACCGGAATACTCCATCTTTTTACAGGCGGTAAGAGCAGCTGGCTATTATGACCTGCTCAATACCAATAATAATCCTGACCCTAATAAGCTATGGCTAACGCTGCTGGCAGAATCGAACCAGGCACTAGCCGATTCTGGTATCACCAGTTATGCTCAGTTAAAAGCTAAATACAGCCAGACCGGCAACCCGGCACTGGCTAACGATACTCTGAATCTGTACGTGGCCTATCACATCATTCCAGGTATCAAATTTTTAGGCGATATTATTCAGAGCCAGTCACAGGCTACGCTGGCACCGCAGGAGGTAGTTAGTTCAAAACTGGACGACCAGCAACGGGTGCTTATCAACGATGACATTTTCAACGGTATACGGGAACAGGGTATCGAACTACTGCGGGGTACCAGTGACATAGCTGCTACAAACGGTGTGATACACACCCCGAAATCGCACTTCAACCTGAAGTACCGTAAGCCAACAGCTGTATATTGGGACGTATCAGCTTTTGACGAGATCCGCAAACTGACGGCTTATTATCAAAAGCAGAGTTATACTTTCAACAAGCTAACTGAAGCCGAAGTACCGATTAAAGATATTACCTGGCCGCTACCGGCACTTACCTCTACCAGTTTTCTGACATACAGCTACAGCACTGCAAGCACCATTACTAACTATGCCTGCAATGCTGATGTAAATATTATGCCTTTGGGTGGCCCTAGTCGTCCGCTGGAAGTGACTTATAGAACACCTACCATCATAAAAGGCCGGTATAAGGTGTGGGTATGCTACCGTCAGCAAAAGCAATCTACAAGTTCGGTATGCCAGTGCAACGTGTTTATTGATGGTGTAGCCATGCAACGGCCTTTCACCTTTACCGATACCCGGCCTGCCGGTGGCGATGGCGATTTGGAAGCTATTTTCTATAAAAGGTACACAGAGAATACCAGTAATTTATGGGTAGGCCGACTGGTAGGTATTGCAAACATTACCACTACCGAAAGGCATTCAGTTCGTATCGTGGCTATTAGCGGTACACAGAACAATAATAACCTGGACATGATTCATTTCATCCCGGAAAATGATAACCAGATCCTACCTCGTTTTAAACCGGATGGCACTCAGCTTTTCCAATAAATTTCTATTGCTTTTCTCCAAAAAATAATGATGTTCAGAACAACAAAATGGTTGCTGGCCTGCTTTACGATATGTATGCTGGCCTGTAGCAAAATAGACGAGCATAACTCCATCAACGACCCGCAACTGGGCAAGGATTTATTGCAGCAGGTGAATGAGAATCCCAACCTGAGCCGTTTTGCCGAACTGGTGGTAAAAAGTGGTTATGATAAAGTACTGAGCGATTCCAAAACCTTTACTGTGTGGGCACCTACCAATGCTGCCCTTACCGCTCTGGACGCAAGTGTAGTAAACGATACGGCAAAATTGAGACTGTTTATCGGCAACCACGTAGCTGTGCAGATGTATACTACTACGGCTGCTACCAATGGTTTGCGGGTAGCTATGTTCAATGGTAAGTACAACAATTTCAAAGGCACAACCATTGAAGATGCCAACATAACGACCGCCAATCAGTATGCTAAAAATGGTTTGCTGCATGTGATAGATAAAATGCTGCCTGCCCTGGATAACACCTGGGATGCCATGACAAACAACACGGCCGTTCCGGCAAAACAGAAAGCATTTTTGCTGACTTTGTTTCGTAATGTTTTCGATACTGCTAATGCCATTAAGATTGGTGTGAACCCAACTACCGGTCAGCCCATTTACCAGGCGGGCACAGATTCTGTTCGTACCAATGTCTTTTGGCGTAGTGTGTACGACCTGCGGAACGAAGCCGGGCAGTATACCCTTTTTGTAGTAGCTGATACCGCTTTTGATGGAGAAGTAGCCCGCTACCGCCCTTACTATGCTACAGGTACAGCAGATAGCACAACTAATCTTGCCAGTTTCGATGTAGTAAAGGATTACGCTTTCAACGGATACTATCCGCTAGCTTCTTTGCCCGATACGCCACTAACATCCGCTTCGGGAGTAAAAGTGAGTATAAACAAAGCCAATATTGTTCAGAGCATCAAAACCAGCAATGGTATCATTCATGTGATTCGGACATTACCAATACCAGCAGTTGCGAAATTGAAGCAGTTTATTATTCAAGGGGAAGATTACAGGTTTACAGTTGTGAATAAAAGAAGCAATACTTATTTCCGTGACAGGCAGAACCCTACCACTGGTACCAATTTCCGGGATGTACTGGTCATCAACCATGCCTATGCACAGTTCTGGATGAATTACCAGATCAGTGCAGTGAATTCGGTAAAATATCGGGCTTATTGGGTAGCGCTGAACGACTTTCAGGCAACTACTCATACACAGAAATTATCTATTGGCGACCCGTTGGCTACCAACTTGCCTTATGCAACCGTTCCGCTGAATACGTACACTGAACAGTTGATAGGGGAGTTTACACTAAGCCGCTACAACCCCACACTCGATCTTTACCTCGTTGCTGCTAATAATACCGTGCAGGCTACCAGCCCGATAGTGTGTGACTACATCCGCCTGGTACCGGTTCCTTAATCCGCTTTTTCTGCTGACCAAAACATGAACAACTTGCTTAAGAAAAAATATTTATTACCTGCCCTCGGCATGTCGCTGTTGCTTACAACTATAGCAACAAATGCGGGTGCACAGGACAGCCTGAGAAACAGAAAAAATATTATCCCCGCTGACACGGCAAAAATTTCTGTGAGTGGCGTGATAACCGATGCAATCAGTAAAAGAGGGGTACTAGGCATAAGGGTTGCCATCACCGATTTTTCGGCAGCCATTACTGATGAGGCCGGTCGGTTTACATTAAAAGTGCCTTCCTATTATGCCAACCTGCTAATCAGCGGCGACGGCTATCAAAGCCGGGAAGTACCTCTCAAGGGCCGGACAAATATTGCCGTGGTGATGAATGACGAAAGCCTGTTATCGCTTTCGGACCCGCTGATGCTACCTAATGGAATTGTATCAAAGAAGGATGTACCCGAGTCGGTACAGGAATATGAGGTGGAAGGTGGTTACCATCAGCCTTATGATGTGTTCGATGCTGCTTTACAGGGTCGTATGGCTGGTTTAAATGCTATCCGCCGCTCCGGTACTCCCGGAATTGGGGCCAATCTTTTTCTACGGGGCTTTACTTCTTTGTACGCTACCAACCAACCGCTGATTATAGTAGACGGCATGTTGTACGATGCCAACCAGTACGGTGCATCGCTAATTGGGAATAACTATACCAATCCCTTATCGCTGCTGGATATTAAAGACATTGAAAACGTAACAGTACTGCGGGATGCCAGTTCGGTATATGGAACAAAGGGAGCCAATGGTGCTATCCTCATTACTACCATAAAAGCCAAACAACAGGCTACGGCTATTGATCTTTCCGTATTTACCACCAGCAATTTTGCGCCAAAAAGCCTGGAGGTGATGGATGCTGGTAGTTACCGCACTTACCTGAGCGAAATACTGCAAAGCCGGGGCTATAGCAGTCAGCAGATTGCAGCCATGCCTTACTTCAACGATAACGTCGCTACGAACCCGCTGTATTACCAGTATCACAACAATACAGACTGGCAGAAAAAAGTGCTTGACAATAGCATGAGCCAGAATCTGCAGTTGAAAGTAACTGGTGGAGACAACATTGCTACCTATGGTTTGACGCTGGGTGCACAGAAAGACAATGGGGTGGTAAAAACGACTAACATGACCCGGTACAATACCCGGTTTAATGCTCAGTTCAATTTTACCCAAAAGCTGACTGGTCTGGCTAATCTGTCGTTTTCATATGCTGAGCAAAACCTGAAAAACCAGGGAGTATTGCAAAAAACCAGTCCGCTGTATACAGCACTAATTAAAGCTCCGTTTCTGACAGACAGAGAAATAGATTTTAAAGGGGCCGTGTCGCCGAACTATGCCGAACGGGACACATTCGGTATTAGCAACCCTTCGGTGCTAATTGATAACGGGCAGTTCACCAATAAATATTATCGCTTCTTCGGTTCGTTTAGCCTTAACTATGATATTACCAAAAATATCGGTATCAGTACGCTCGTCGGAATTACCTACGACAAAGTGCGGGAAACGATATTTGTACCTCGAAAAGGGGTAGCGGATGATACCCTGCGAAATGCAGTTGCTGATAGTCGCCTTGGTTCACAGGCGAAAAGATTGTTCAGTCTGTACAACGATACTCGTTTAAGTTTCAATAAAGCTTTTGACCGCCGTAATAACCTTTCTGCTAATCTTGGTTTCCGCTTTCAGAACAACGATGCGGAGCAGGACTATGCACTGGGGTATAACAGCGCAACCGATGAACTGATAAGTGTGCAAAATGGCCTGGCTGCTTTGCGGCAGGTAGGAGGCAACTCTGGTAGCTGGAGCTGGCTGAACTATTACCTGAATGCTGACTATGGATATGCCAATAAATACTTTGTTAGCTTCAATATGGCCGTAGATGGTTCTTCCCGGTTTGGCCGCAGTGGAACCGGTGGTATTGGTATTAGCGGGCATCGTTTTGCTGTAATGCCTTCCATTGGTGCAGCCTGGCTAGTGTCTTCCGAAGGGTTCATGAAGAACAGCAGTATTAATCTTTTAAAATTACGAGCTACTTACAGCGTTACCGGTAATGATGATATTGGTAACTACGCTGCCCAGCAAACCTACACTTCTCAGAACTTGCTGGGAATGCAGGGGCTGGTTCGCAACGGCATCCCTAATACAAAGCTGCAATGGGAAACCAATACTAAAATGAATGCAGGCCTCGATGTAAGTTTTCTAAACGAACGCCTGACCATCAACGCAGACATTTACCGGCATAAGACCACCAACATGCTGGTATACGAAACGTTGCCTACCGCTTCCGGTTTTGGAACCGTACTTACCAACGGCGGCAGTATGCAAACGCAGGGTGTTGACCTTGGCCTGTCGGCCCGCATTCTGAATGGCAAAAACGTAAAATGGGATGTAGGGGTAAACATTACTTCTTATAAAAATAAAATTCTGTCGGTACCCAATGGAGGCTTTACCACTGACTACTCCGGGGTTACTTTCCTTACTGCCAATGGGCAAGTGGCAAATGTGTTTTACGGCTACAAAACGGCTGGTGTATTTGCCACCGATGCGGAAGCAACCGCTGCTGGCATGAGAAAGAAAAATGCGGACGGTTCTTATACTGCCTTTGGTGCCGGCGATGTGAAGTTCGTAGATGTGAACGGTGATAAAATCATCGATGGGTCCGACCGGCAAGTGATTGGCGACCCTAATCCTGACTTTACTGGCGGTGTTACCAGCCGCATTACCTACCGGCGTTTTACACTACAGGCCCTGTTTACGTTTAGCAAGGGAGCTGAAGTATACAACTATCTCCGCAACCGGTTGGAAGCACAGACAGGTACCGATAACCAACTGGCAAGTGTAAACAACCGCTGGCGGTATCAGGGGCAGATGACTGCTACCC
>CAXTDG010000287.1:3922-6386 GCA_964242675.1 uncultured Chitinophagaceae bacterium | reverse complement strand
GCTGACATCTTCGGCAATAGCAGATATATTCCACACACCTGGCTTGCTTGCCGCTATAAAATTTTTAAACGAATTGGTTGTATAGTTATACTGGCTAAGCCCCTGGTCGCCGCCAATCCAAAGCTGTCCGTTATGGTCGAGAAAAGTAACTTTTATATAGTTTGAAAGAATACTGCCTGCGTCACCATTAACCGGATGATACACGGAAAATGATTTGCCGTCGTAGCGATTCAGGCCATCTTGCGTGGCCATCCACATAAAGCCCAGTGTATCCTGCACAATAGAATAGACGGTGCTTTGTGATAAGCCTTCTTCCAGCGAAATACTTCGGAAATTGCGGGTTGGCGTTTGGGCAAAAGCAGTGCTGCAGAATAGGAGCAGCAAGATTGCATATGCATTAGCCGTTTTAGTTAAAACAGCAGCCGACTTTCTATTACTCTTTTTATTTATTATTTTCAATTTGGCAATCCTGTATGAAAAGGGAAAGTAACCAATTTTACTATTCTGTTACTTTTTCACCCTCTCAATTAGATACACCAGATTAAACAGTGTTTTTATTAGCCTGCCTTTGGGCAAGCATTACCTTGTATGCAATTTTCCCCTACGCAGGCTCTTTTATTAAAACAGAAATACGTGCTGCTTTTTTTGCAGTGAGTTTATGCCCCCAAATAGAAAAGTAGAGAATAGTAAGGTAACAGGGCAACAGTATAATATACGCTTGCTGCAGGTTTAGTGCATCAGCCAACCGCCCATAACACAGCGGAATAATAGCTCCGCCTGCAATGCCCATAATTAACAAGGAGGAGCCAAATTTTGTAAAACTACCCAACCCTTTAATTGCCAACGGCCAGATGGAGGGCCATACTAATGCATTGGCCAACCCTAGTAGGGCAATGCAAAAAACCGAAGCGTAGCCATGTGTAAGCAATGCTGCTATAGAAAAACAAATACCCAAAACCGATGATATCGTTAACGCTTTTTCCTGCTTCAGGTATTTAGGAATACAGATAATACCTATGATGTAGCCTACAATCATACTGGCCATGGTACAGGCGGTAAAAAATTTGGAAGTAGAAAGGCTAATGCCCTGGCTGGCACCATAATTTACAATAGAATCTCCCGCCAGCACCTCTACCCCTACATACATAAATAGGGTTAACACACCCGCCAGCAAATGTGGGAACTGAAAGAAACTTTGCCGGGAAGCCTGTGTCTCAACGTTTTCATCCTTTGGGGCCTCTATATCGGGCAGGCCAGACCGGTAAATAATAACGGCCAACACCAGCAGTACGATCATCATAATAACATAAGGCATTATTACACGATTGGCCAGTTCATTTAACTGTAATTCCTTTTCAGCAGCCGTCATATTAACTAGCCGGGCCGCAAGGCCATCCGCATCTTTTAGGGTAATGGCGCCCAATACAATAGGAGCCAAAGCGCCGGCTACTTTGTTGAAAATACCCATAATGCTGATGCGTTTGGCAGCGCTTTCTATTGGGCCTAAAATAGTGATATATGGATTGGAGGCAGTTTGTAATACCGCTAAACCGGTGCCCTGTACAAACAGCCCCAGCAGAAACAAACCGTACTGGCGGGTAAGCGCCGCCAGAATGAAAATAGCAGAACCAACAGCTATTATCAGCAAACCTGTAGCCATGCCATTTTTAAAACCGATTTTATTCAGCAATTGCCCGGAAGGGATAGCCATTACCAAATAAGCAATATAAAATGCAAATGCCACCAGGTATGACTCGAAGTTATTTAACTCACAAGCAAGTTTCAGGTACGGAATCAGGATAGAATTAGCCCAGGTAACAAAACCAAAAACGAAGAAGAGGGTGCTAATAATCAGCACAGGCAATAGATTGTTTTTAGGAGTAGTGGCCGCTTGGTGTTGTTTTTTCATGGCAAATAAAAATGGCTGTTTAAAAAAGAAGGTGCTGATGCTTTAAACATCACTCCCGTATAGCGGAGCAAATTAGAAGATGAGCACAACGGGAGGGTGAGAATTTCGCTTTAAAACTTTAGATTTTGATGAAGGCTGGTTTTATAGCGCTGCTTCATCAATTGGAAAATTGTATTCAACAATATTGAAACGATAATAGACATAACTTAAACCAATCTTGTATCACTCAGGCTAGTTTTGACCCGGATTGCTCCAATAAAATGATAAAGAAATTCTAACCTTCCGATGTATGGCAAGACTTAATTTTTTAGAAGAAACCCGTTACGAAAAAATAGCCGTAACGGTGTACCCAAACCAAACTGTAGCCTCAGTAAAAGTGGCGCATCGCATTGCCGACCTGGTGCGAAGCAAACAGGCGCTGGGCAAACACGTGGTGCTGGGATTAGCAACTGGTGCCACACCAGTGGGAGTGTATCGGGAACTAGTGCGGCTGCACAGAGAAGACGGGTTGAGTTTCAAAAATGTGATCACCTTCAACCTGGATGAATACTACCC
>CAXTDG010000287.1:0-3912 GCA_964242675.1 uncultured Chitinophagaceae bacterium | reverse complement strand
TATGTGACGTTTATGTACGAAAATCTATTCAGCCAAATTGATATAGAAAAGAACAATATACATATACCGGATGGTACTGTAAAAGCGGACCAGGTTGCTAATTGGTGTCTGGAATACGAAAAGCAAATAGAACAGCTTGGTGGATTGGATTTACAGTTACTGGGCATTGGCCGTACCGGTCATATCGGGTTCAATGAACCGGGTTCAGCACCTAACTCCGGTACCCGCCTGGTAACACTAAACCACCTTACCCGCCACGATGCAGCCCGAGATTTTGGTGGCGAATCAAACGTTCCGGCTAAAGCCATTACTATGGGGGTAGGCACTATATTGAAAGCTAAAGAAATTGTGCTGATGGCCTGGAGTGCAAAAAAAGCTTCGATAATAAAGAAAGCGGTAGAGGGAGATATTTCAGGAGATGTGCCTGCAACTTTTTTACAACTAAGTGACCATGTAGAATTTGTGCTGGATGAAGATGCAGCTTCCTTACTAACCCGTTTTGATACACCCTGGCTGGTAAAGGATTGTGTGTGGAGCAAGGAACTGAAAAAGAAAGCGGTTATCTGGCTTGCCTGTATCCTAAAAAAACCAATTCTGAAATTAACGGATGAAGATTACAACGCACATGGCATGGCCCAGCTGGCTACGGAAAACGGACCGGTTTACGATATCAATATTGATATTTTTAACCAGATACAACACACTATTACTGGCTGGCCGGGAGGTAAACCCAATGCAGATGACAGCCAGCGCCCTGAAAGAAGCGAACCAGCCAAAAAACGGGTCATTGTTTTTTCGCCGCACCCGGATGATGACGTGATTTCGATGGGTGGCACTTTTATTCGGCTGGCCGACCAGGGACATGATGTGCATGTGGCTTACCAAACCTCGGGTAACACAGCCGTGTGGGATGATGATGTGCTACGCTATGTAGAGTTTGCCATTGATTTTGAACAAAGTCTGGGAAAAGATAATAGTACTTTAAAAGACCTTTATAATAACATGCGGTCTTTCATTATTGCTAAACAACCTAACCAGATTGATACACCAGAAATCCGTAACGTAAAGGGCTTTATCCGCAAAACAGAAGCGATTAGCGGTGCCAGATATGCAGGCCTACCCGATAGTAACATCCATTTTATGGCGCTACCCTTTTACGAGACAGGGAAAGTGAAAAAAAATTCAGTTGGGGAAGAAGATATTGAGCTCACTATTGACTTATTGCAAAAGGTAAAACCCCACCAGATATTTGCTGCAGGGGATTTTGCCGATCCGCACGGTACGCATATCGTTTGCTTTAATGTGATAGTAGAGGCTATTAGCCGCTTACAAAAAACGGAAGACTGGGTGAAAGACTGCTGGGTGTGGATGTACCGGGGTGCCTGGCATGAATTTTCTATCCACGAAATAGAAATGGCCGTACCGTTATCGCCGCAAGAAGTAATGCGTAAAAGAAACGCAATATTTAAACACCAGTCGCAGAAAGACCATCCGGTTTTCCCGGGTGATGATGAACGTGAATTTTGGGTACGGGCCGAGGAACGTAACCGGGAAACAGCTAATCTGTATAACGAATTAGGACTGGCTGAGTATGAAGCGATGGAGGCCTTCGTGAGGTATCACTACTAAGGCTGTATTATTGCCAAGGCCGTTTTTTAATTATCACTATTCTCACTTGTAGTATAATATATTCTCCCGTCTTGATGAAAGTTGACGGTTGGTAGAAAAAACAACTTTGAGGAAGCATCAAACATCGTGACAAATGTTTGATGCTTTTTTATACCCGCTTTTACAACGTTTTTTTCTTTTGCAGTAACGGCAAGCTCTTGCAGTGTTGCCAGTTTTTCCTGCTTCCTCATCTGGGTAAAAGAGCCCCGTAGGTTGTCATCGCTGGCTTGTACTTTTCCTTCCTTTCAGTTTTAAAAACCATCTTCATAAGTCCACCCTATTTTAGTCTTGTAAGCCTAAGTTAATACAACTAATTCGTACGCTATAATGAGGAAATGACCTATCTGTGCAAAGATTCTAGCCTATCCATGACATACCTATTTTCAAAGAGAAGATAAGATGAAACCAGCGCTAACCGGATGGCTGTAGCCACACTATCACCACATAGGATAACTTCTATAAAAATGAGTGTCGCTACTACCAGCCAAAATCACCGGCCAGGCACTTTGCCCTTCCCTCATTCGGGTATCTGTCATTAGGCGTATGGAAGGAGCAAACAGCCCTAAACTTTTGTAAAGCGAGAAGATTAAAAGCTATTGCACCAGACCCACTGCACCAGCCCGATCGATGAACCTACTGTAAACCAAACAACAGGCTCCTGCAGTGGGACAAAACCAGATGAGCGCTTCCCTTTGCTTCTTGCTTTATTAGGGAAGCTGAGTCTAGACCGGGAAGAAGCAAACAGAAGCGGTAAGCCCTCTATAAGCATGCCTTCCTTGAGACTATATCGTGAGCATCTTTAAAACAATCTAAATGAGCTACAGTTTTACAGTAAAATAGCTGCCGATAAGTCCCTAATAAACGCTCTGTAAACTAACAAGAGAAAAGACTTACGAAACCATAAACAGCACAAAACGTCGGTTGAAAAAGAAAAGTCCAACGGTGTATTATGGTGCCACGAATGGAAATGTGCCTGCTGTTCCGTCTCTAAAAAGCAATTCAACTGGATAATTGGAAAGAGCAATAGCCCTCCTACAAGGTATCCCCCATTGTTTGTCAGCTGCTTGATACATTAACCATTATTGTAGTATAGTTTCTTGATTCCTATTAATTTATCGCACGGAAAATGTGTACTACCAACACCTTAACAGAACTTCTCCAAAAGCTATTTGCCACAACTATCCCCCATGCTTTTGAACACTCTATTTAGGTGACTTGCCAAGGAATAAACATGAGTTCAATCCGGTAGTCTGACCAGTCCTTTTTGCGCTTAATACCCTGTCTCTTTAAAACAACTTTTATGACGCTAAAAGACTATTTTTTGAGTCTTTTAAAACTTCATAGCAAAGCGAACGGCTACTTCAGTATTTGAACGAGTTAATGTTTCATTTTTAGCCTTTGTAAATTTACTTTTTAAGAAAAAACCCTAGCAATCTTACCAAGTAATGAACTTTCAAGGAAGAAAAATCAGGTGTAGATGATTGTAGTGAAACGGTTCAGAAACACGGTGATAGGAAGGGTGAAATAGCAGCCGAAAAAGCAAAAGGAGTTAAAATGAAGATCGTAACAAATGGCTGTCAAAAATAAAGAGCTTGTTTTCTTAGTCATTCTTATTTACAGGCACTTTTACCAGATATCACCAACACAAAAAAATACAGACTTGGAAGCCCAAACAGGATACTGAATGAACACTAAGAAAGAGCAGAATGGGTCTATAAAAAGACGATTTTGGAAGCAGCATTTTATCCTCTGTTCTGAGGCAGATAAGGGAAGAATTTACGCTTTATAAACTTTCAAAGAAGGGGAACAAGAACAAGCAGTTAAAGGTCTGTGTCAATCACCATTTGTCAGGCTATTAGATGTAAGAATTGGCTGTTCAGCAACTGAAATTATAGCGTTGAGTTGAGGAGTATGAATGGAACAAACATCCCTTCCGTTTTCCTTACTTAATAGCTATAATCAGCTTCTATACTATGTCAACCAATGTAGAAGTATTGACGTAAGCCAGAAGCTTTTAAAAACAAAATAGATATACTCAGTGAGATGCCTGCCGCCACAATCCTTACTCATGTTTGGAAATAAGATTGAAGTTACAATGCAGATTTGATTTCCAAGAGCAAGCCCTTACGAGTCTGATAGGCAGGGAGTAAGGAGAAGGGTTACCTGGTAAAATGCACCTGGCAAGCGGTGTTTTTGTGTGACAAAAACTGGCTTGCCCTGCCTGCTCCCGGTGGTCGCAGCAGG
>CAXTDG010000286.1:0-6413 GCA_964242675.1 uncultured Chitinophagaceae bacterium | reverse complement strand
GAATTACTGACGTTGTGGCCTCGCATTATTCGTCCTGGCATAGCAACTAAAGCGAAAAAGCCGGTGAAGCCATAAGGTTAGAAAACTATAGGCCCTTCGGGAAGGAAAATAATAGCTCTGCCCTAAATCCGCAATATTGGTAAGTAAAACCGGAATCTGTATCCACCTGGAGGCATGGTTTTGATACCACCTTTGCAACGTAATAAAAACGATTATGCAAACAGTTAAGCTAAATAACGGCATAGAAATGCCCATCCTGGGTTTCGGTGTATTTCAGGTAAAAGACCTGGACGAATGTGAAAGAAGCGTGGTGGATGCCATCCAATCCGGCTACCGGTTGATTGATACGGCCCGGTCGTATGAAAATGAGGAAGCAGTAGGCAAAGCCATAAAAAAAAGCGGCGTACCACGGGAAGAATTGTTCATCACCACCAAGCTATGGATACAAGCCGACGGGTACGAAGGAGCTAAGCAATCTTTCGAAGCTTCATTGAAACGCCTGCAACTGGATTACGTGGATTTATACCTGATTCACCAGCCTTTTGGGGATGTTTACGGCGAGTGGAGAGCCATGGAAGAGTTGTACGAACAGGGTAAAATAAAAGCGATTGGTGTTTCTAATTTCCGACCTGACCGGTTGATGGATTTAATCACTCACAACAAAGTAGTTCCTGCTGTTAACCAGGTAGAAACGCACCCTTTTCATCAGCAGGTGGAGGAACAAAAATTTATGCAGGAAAATGGGGTACAGATAGAAGCCTGGGGTCCGTTTGCCGAAGGCAAAAACGATATTTTCCACAATGAAGTGCTGGGTACTATTGGTAAGAAGTATGGTAAATCCATTGCACAGGTTATTCTTCGCTGGGTGACACAAAGGGGCGTGGTAGCCATCCCCAAATCGGTACGCAAAGAGCGGATGGAAGAGAACATCAACATCTTCGATTTTGAGCTAACTGCTGAAGACATGGAACAGATAAAAACACTCGACACTAAAGCCAGCAGCTTCTTCGACCACCAGGACCCCAAGATGGTAAAATGGCTGGGCGAAAGAAAGATGCCTGCGTAATGCAGAAAGTAAAAAGTCAAGAGTAAAAAGTCAAAACCGGTAGTGTTTTAAAGATTGCTCTTCTGGTAATTGATTTTGCGCATTAAATAGAAAATAGTGGTACTGATTACTTAACAAACACAATATCATGCAAAAAAGAATATTAGGTAAGGATGGCTTAGAAGTAGCCGCCCTCGGTTTAGGCTGTATGGGGTTAAGTTTTGGGTATGGTCCCGCAGCAGAAAAGGGAGATGCTATCAATCTCATTCGTACCGCTTTCGATAAAGGCGTTACCTTCTTCGATACGGCAGAAGCTTACGGCCCCTACGCTAACGAAGAGCTCCTGGGAGAGGCATTAGAACCGTTTCGCAAGGAAGTAGTGATAGCTACTAAGTTTGGCTTTAAAGAAGGCAAACCGCCAGCCGGATTAGACAGCCGCCCGGAAACCATTCGGGCTGTAGCGGAAGCCTCGTTGAGAAGGTTAAGAACCGATGTTATCGACCTGTTTTATCAGCACCGGGTTGACCCGAATGTTCCCATAGAGGAAGTAGCAGGGACGGTGAAAGACCTGATTGCAGAAGGCAAGGTGAAGCATTTCGGCTTATCGGAAGCAGGAGTAGATATCATTCGTAAAGCACACGCCGTGCAGCCGGTAACGGCCCTGCAAAGTGAGTATTCCCTATGGTGGAAAGAACCCGAGCAAGAGATACTGCCTACCCTGGAAGAACTGAATATCGGCTTCGTTCCTTTCAGCCCGTTGGGCAAAGGTTTTCTGACCGGTAAGATTGACGAAACGACTGCTTTTGATAAAACGGATTTCCGCAGTACTGTACCCCGTTTTTCCGAAGAAAACCGTAAAGCTAACCAGGCGTTGGTGGAGCTATTAGGTAAGCTGGCAGGAGATAAAAATGCTACATCTGCACAGATAGCCCTTGCCTGGCTGCTGGCGCAAAAGCGGTGGATTGTACCCATCCCCGGAACCACCAAGCTGCATCGCCTGGAAGAAAACATTGGTGCCGCCGCCATAATGTTGAATGGGGACGATTTGAAAGAGATTAATGAAGCGGTAGGTAATATTGAAATAGTAGGTGCTCGCTATAACGAACAAGGCCAGCAGATGGTCAATCGCTAGCCACTTACAAAATCCAATCTTTAACTGTCGAACCGGTTTAATTTATTACTTAAAAGAACAAAAAATGAAAAAATTAAGTAAAGCCTTATTGATAGTGGTAATTGCATTGACTACCCATTTTAATGCAGCCAAAGCACAGGATTCCACCCTGTTTCCCAAAGGACAGGTAGGTGCTAACAAAGATGATTATACAGGTACCATCTGGCTCAACGAACTCAACCACCCCGATAGCACCTTTACATTCAGCCTGGCACAAGCGGTATACGCACCGGGCTCAAAGTTGAACTGGCATATTCATCCGGCAGGACAGTATCTGCTGATTACGGAGGGAACTGGTTATTACCAGGAGCGGGGCAAGCCAGGCCAGATTGTACGCAAAGGCGACATCGTTAAATGCTTGCCCGGCGTGGAGCACTGGCATGGTTCAGCCCCCAACAGCAGCTTCGCTTATGTGGGTGTTACCCCTACTACAAAAGGAAAGACCATCTGGAAGGGAAAAGTAACCGATGAAGAGTATAAGAGTATCAAGTGAACCCATTCGAAATAAGATAACCGATTGTAAAACCTATCAAACAAATAATATGAAATCCCGTCTTTTTTTCTTTACACTGTTCATTATCAGTGTTCAGTTCTCCTCCGCACAGCAGCCACCGACAGAAACAATAAAAACTGCTACCAACAATACCCCGACACAACAGACAATCATTGACCTGTCGAAGAAGAAATGGGACTGGATGGCTGATAAGAAGGTCGATTCACTAAAGCAGCTATTCGACGAAAAGTCCATGTTCATCCATATGGGCGGTAGCTGGGGAAAAGAACAGGAACTAAGTACCATTAAAAGTGGTGGCATCTGGTACAAAAAGGCCGAAGTCTATGCTGCTATCGTGAATATCATCGGCAACACGGCCATCCTGCTGAACGATATTGATTTAGAAGCGGTAGTGGGCGGCAATACGGTTACCACTGCTTTTATGGTAACGGAAGTGTACATCAACGAAAAGGGTAAGTGGAAGATGGGGTCACTCACTTTTTCCCGCCTGCTACGGCCCGTTAAAATGAATGGTGGCAACACAAATCAACAGCATTGATACAAAACACACAATATGGAAAATAGAAACGATACGGCAGTGGATGCAGCATTGAACCGCCGCCAGATTTTAAGACCGGATTAGCATTGGCCGGAGGCTCTTTGCTGGCTTCCATTACGGGTGCCGAAAATGGTACTCGATTTTTCATAATGTGGAAGCACCGGCTAAGCAATAGCCGGTGTCAAATTGAACAACATGAAACATTTCTTATTGGGTTGCCTTATTACCGGCTTATGTACGCTGTCCGGTTGTTCCAAAGCACAACAGGAGGATAGTCTGCCTACCGGAAAAGTTCTGATTGTGTACCTCACCCGTACCAATAATACCAAAGCCATTGCAGAAATAATTGGCAAAGAAACGGGTGGAAAAGTGGTAGCACTCGAACTACAAATGCCTTATCCCGAAAATTACCAGGCTACCGTACAGCAAGTGGTCCGGGAAAATGAAACCGGTTTTTTACCTCCTTTGAAAACGACAATTGATAGTATCGAAAAATACGATGTCGTATTTGTGGGTGCCCCTACCTGGGGTATGCAGTTGCCACCGCCCATGAAAAGTTTTTTAAAGCAGTATAACCTCGCCGGAAAAACGGTGGTACCGTTCAACACCAATGCTGGCTACGGCGTGGGCAGTAGTTTTCAGACGGTGAAGGAACTTTGCCCCAACAGCAAGGTGCTGGAAGGCTTCTCCACCAGGGGCGGTATCGAAAGAGACGGGGTACTGTTTGTAATGGAAGGTGATAAGCTGAAGACTGCCGAAACACAAGTAGCGCAGTGGCTCCGGCAACTGAATTTGAAAAGTAAAAACTAAAAGATGCATTGTATTCCTGTTCGGTACCTCGGTTTCGTATTGCTCGTACTGCTGTTGGGGTGTTTGCTCACTATCGTTTCTGCCCAAGATGTTGCCTCCAAGAGCCCTGCATTAAGTTCTACCGAAAAGAGTATTGCCGCTATAGCAGCACTTACGGCTAAAGGAAAACTGCCGCAACTTTCAACGGCGCTGAACAACGGGCTTACTGCCGGGCTAACTGTCAATGAAGAAAAGGAAGTACTGGTTCACCTGTATGCCTATTGTGGTTTCCCCCGCAGTATTCAGGGCCTCAATACACTAATGGCGGTGGTAGCAGAAGGAAAGAAGAAAGGTGTGGACTTTAAAACGGGCCGGGAGGCAACCCCACCTGCCGATAGTAGCAACCGGTACCAGCGGGGGAAGGCGACCCTGGAAACCCTGACAGGCCAGCCGGAGAAAGAACTGAAAACCGGTTATGCAGCCTTTAGTCCGGAGATTGAAATCTTTCTGAAAGAGCACCTGTTTGCTGACATTTTCAGCCGGGACGTGCTGGACTATAGAGGCCGGGAAATAGCTACCGTTTCTGCATTGATTGGATTGGGTGGGGTAGAACCCATGCTGAAAAGCCATCTTACTATTGCACTCCGTACAGGGGTTAGCAAAAGCGAAGCAGAGCAGTTGATAAACACAGTAACGCCTTATGTTGGAAAAGAGCAAGCCACAATTGCCAAAACCATACTGAAAGCCTTACCCAGCCCAACGCAACAGGCTGCACCCGGCTCGGCCCATGCTGCACCAGTAGCCAAAAACGAGCGAAGCATTGCCTATTCCTTTCCGCAGCAAGGGCTTATTTTCCCTACCGGCAACAGCATCAACAGCAGCAACTTCACCGGTGCGGCCTGGCTGCAATGGCTGGTAAAAAGTGATAGCTTAAACCACCTTTCAGTAGGCAATGTAAGTTTTGCACCGGGTGTCAGAACGGCCTGGCATTACCACCCCGGTGGGCAAACCTTACTGGTAACAGAAGGCACCGGCTATTATCAGGAACAAGGAAAAGATAAAAAGATATTACACAAAGGGGATGTAGTCGTCTGCCAGCCCAACGTTGCGCACTGGCATGGGGCTGCTAAAGGCGAACATCTGGTGCATGTAGCCATATCCTCTATCAGTCAGGGCGATGCCGTGTGGCAACAACCGGTAACAGAGGAAGAATATAACCGGTAACAAATGCTGGAAATTTGCTGCTCATCAAAAGTCATTTATTCATGAATCATCTATGCCATATTCACTACTATAGATTCGTGCAATTTGGATTCATCGCTTTATTGCCCATTCTTTTTGCGTGCTGTTCACCTATCCGGCAGACTAGGAATAGTGATGTCATTCCCATCCGCCAACAGGGCAGCTTTTCCGTAGGGGGTATGGTAAAAAGGGAACCCGGCAACTTCAATATTGACAGTGCTTTGAAACCGCAGGGCCAAACCTTTCATGACGACCATGCTTATGTATTTTACCAGGTGCCAGATAAAGCAAAACAATATCCCTTAGTCTTTCTACACGGTGCTGGTCAGTCGAAGCAATGCTGGGAAACCACACCCGATGGTAGGGAAGGCTTTCAGAATATCTTTTTGAGGAGAAACTACAGTGTATACCTGCTAGACCAGCCCCGGCGGGGAGAAGCCGGAAGAAGCATGGTGAAAACCACCATCGACCCGGCAGGTGATGAACAGTTTTGGTTTACGCAATTCAGGCTGGGCAACTATCCGGCTTATTTTCCAAACGTTCAGTTTCCCAAAGACACCGCTTCACTCGTTCAGTTTTACCGCCACCAGACTCCCAATACCGGCAGCTTTGATACTGAAGTCATTTCTGATGCCGTTGCTGCTTTGTTTGACACCATCGGCAGTGGCATTTTGGTTACCCATTCGCAGGGTTGCGGGGTGGGCTGGCTTGCCGCTGTAAAGAACCCGAACGTGAAAGCCATTGCCGCATACGAACCTTTTAGCGGCTATGTATTTCCGGAAGGGGAACTACCGGAGCCGATACACTCTGCCAGCTTGTTTGGCGACCTGAAAGGGGTGGCCGTACCCAAGGCAGATTTTATCAAACTGACGAAGATTCCTATCATCATTTACTACGGTGACAACATTGCTAAAGAGCCCACCCCCATTTGGAATAAAGACCATTGGCGGGCCGCCCTCGCCATGGGCAGATTGTGGGCTGCAAAGATTAACGCGTATGGAGGAAATGCTACGGTGGTTCATCTTCCTGAAGCAGGCATTTATGGCAATACACACTTTATGTTTTCCGACCTAAATAATCTACAGATAGCAGACCTGTTATCGGGTTGGCTGAA